>NZ_JBITER010000007.1:0-228361 GCF_044455345.1 Streptomyces sp. NPDC051286
GTATCGGGGCGACCCTCCGCCTTGCGATCGCACGCACCAGACGCCGCCCGGCCCGCCCTACGGGCGGACGACGCTACTTTCGAAACACGCCCTAGGGCGTGTTTCGTCCTGGGGCCTCTTGTTCGGATCATGCCGGCCCGGCGCCCGTCACCAGCTCGATGATGCGCCCCCGGGCGAGCCGGCGCATCTCGTCCGCCGTGACCACCCGCTCCTCGTCGGGGTCATGGCCCAGCCTGGCCCGGATGCCGGCCAGCACCTGGTCCGGGTGCTCGGCGGGGCGGAAGGCGTCGAGGCAGATCACGAAGACATGGCCGAAGCGGCTCTCGTACGCGGCATGCGCGGCGCTCAGCGCGAGGTGCGCGGAGTGCGGTGCGGCGTGGTGCAGTCCCGGGGAGACCTCGGCGGCGAGCGCCTCGGCGAGATCCGCGGGCGCCATGTCGTACCCCGCCTCGTCTGCGGCGGCGAGGAGGGCGTCCAGATCGGGGTACGGGCGGTGAGCGGCCAGCCGCTGCGCCCAGCGGGCACTGCCGCAGCAGCCGAGCAGCGCGGCTTCGGCGTCGGCGGTGGGTGCGGTGTTGAACCGGTCGAGGCCGAGGGGGCGGGCACTGACGCAGGCCGGGGCCGGGCCGCGGTTCTGGGCGGGTAGCGAGGGCGGGCCGACCCGCCGCTGCGGTGGTTCCGGGAGGCCGGCGTGGGACTCGCTGGGCCTGGACAGCGTGGGACTCCTCGAAACATCGGCATCTCTGTGAGCCTGGTGCGGTGAGCGGGGTCGGAAACCAGGGAGACACAGGGTGAAGGGAGGGACGAATGTGCCCCAACGCTATCGGGGCCAGGCAACGGTTGTGCGACGGATGCACGAATTTCACCCGGAAGGGAGAGTTTCGGAACGCCTGATGGACGATTTGTCGTGGAGAATGCCCGGCTATCTCCTTATTTCTTCCCTTTATCCGCCACAACCGGAGGTTTCTGACCGATGTCGCCCTCGCGCGGAGCCCTCGCGGCCGGTGCGGCCCTCGTCGCGGCAGCCGCCGTGACGATCACCGTCGTCGTCTGGCCGGAAGGTGCGGACACCGGACGCACGGGGGAGGCGTCCGTGGCCGGCGTCTCCTCCCTCGCCCCCTCGCCGACCCGCAGTTACCCGCTCTCCATGGCGCCCCGGACCATCCCCGCCGTACGCGAGCACATCGCCGCCCGCGGTCCCGGCTGGCGGCCGGGCCCGACCAGCGGCGTCGTGATCGCCGGGGGCAGCGGATCGCTCGCGGACGAGGCGCAGCTGCTCGCCAAGGAGCTGAAGATCGGTTACCGGGGCGCCGTCCCGGCCCGTGCGGGCGATGTCGAGCTGGCCCTCGGCGCCCCCGGTGACGGGGCCCCCGAGTCGTACACCCTGAAGACCCACGACCAGCGGGTCGTCATTACCGGACCCGACCAGGCGGGTGTCTTCTACGGAACCCGCACGCTGAAGCAGTCGCTGCGCGCCGACGGCATGATGCCCGAGGGTGAGGTGCGCGACCGTCCCGACCGGCCGCAGCGCGGACTCAACCTCGACATCGCGCGCAAGTACTACACGGTCGGCTGGATCGAGGACCGGTTGCGCGACATGGCCGACCTCAAGCTCAACCAGCTCGGCCTGCACTTCTCCGACGACCAGGCGTTCCGGATCCAGTCCGACACCCACCCCGAGGTGGTGTCGCCCCAGCACCTCACCAAGGCGGAGGTCCGCCAGATCCTCGGCCTCGCGGGCCGGCTGCACATCGACGTGGTCCCCGAGATCGACTCACCGGGCCATCTGGGCGCCGTCCTGCGCGCCCATCCGGACCTCCAGCTGCGCGACACGGCGGGCGTGCGCTCGATCGGATCGCTCGACATCTCCAATCCGGGCGCGGCGAAACTCGTCGACCAGCTGATCGGCGAGTTCGCGGAGCTCTTCGGCGGTTCGTTCTGGCACCTGGGCGGGGACGAGTACCGCGCGCTGATGGTGAAGGACCCGGCCGCCTCGTACCCGCAGCTCCAGCGCGCCGCCCAGCAGAAGTACGGACCGGCGGCCGGGATCAAGGATCTCGCCACCGGCTGGCTCAACGACCGCGCGGCGGTGGTGCGCCCGCACGGGCTGCAGCCCAAGGCCTGGAACGACGGCTTCTTCCGCGGCGGAACCGTCCAGGCCGACAAGAACATCGAGGTCGAGTACTGGACGGGCAAGGAGTACGGCGCCCGGCCGCCGGAGGAGTATCTGAACGAGGGCCGGCGCGTAATGAACCTCAACGACGAGTTCCTCTATTACGTGCTCGGCCAGCCCCATGCGTTCGTCTACCCGACCGGGAAGCGGATCTATGAGCAGTGGACCCCGCTCGTCCTGCGCGGCACGCAGCCGGTACCGGCCCGCTACTCGAAGCAGATCCTGGGCGGCCGGTTCGCGGTCTGGGGCGACCTGCCGCAGGCGCAGACGCCGGCGCAGGTGGCGGCAGGGATCCGGATGCCGCTGCGGGCCACGGCCCAGAAGCTGTGGGATCCGAGGAGGCCGACGCTGAGCTGGGGTCAGTTCCAGGCGCTGGCCGGGGCGATCGACAAGACGGGCTGAGCGGGCGGTAGCGGATCACGATGGACAGCACCGTGGGCCGGGGGTGTGTTCGCCTGCCGCGCGCTCCGGGGAGGGGCGCGTTCCGTGCGCCTTCAGCTCAGAATCCTGGCGGTTCCACTTCATGCCCTTCGGCGGGGCGGGCCCACTGGACGATGTGATTCGGCCTCCCGTGGTGACGATTTTGAGCCATTCGGCGCTGAATGCGGTAACGGGAAGTGCCGTGTCCCCGTGCATGCGCGCAGGGGGACGGGTCGACGGGAGACGCCGATGAGCCTGCTGGAACTGATCGCCGCCGCCGACGAGCGGGGACTCGCCGCAAGCGCGGTCGCCTGCCTCGACCGCTGCCTGCCACAGCCCGCAGACGGAGCCGATCCGGATCCGCTGCGCCCGCTCTGGGTGGGGTGCGCGGACGGCTCCGGGTGGCCGGACCGCCTCGCCGAGGTGCGCGCGGTACTGGATGCCGCGGCCGATACGGAAGGGGCGGCGCCGCAGATCCGGAAGCTGCTGGGCGACGCGCCCGTGGACCGGGCGGCGCCGCAGCTGCGGGAGTGGGCGGATGCCTGCTCGCTGCTGGCCCTGGAGGTCCACCTCCGGCAGGACGCGGCGCCGCCCGCCGGGCTGGAAGCGGTGCGGTGCTGCCGCGAAGGTGATCCGGAGGGGGCCGGTCCGTTGCTGGCCGGGGAGTTGCGCCGACAGGTCCGGATCTTGGAGATGCTGGCGGAGACCATCGAAGCAGCGGGGGCGGGCGCCGGATTGCGTCAGGTGCTTGATGTCTCGACCGAGGGGCAGCGCGTGCTGCGCGCGGCGGTTTCGCGCCGGGCGCGGGGGCGGGGCTGACCCGGGGGACTCCGCACAAGGCAGGAGCCCCCCGGCCCAGGCGCCTGCGTCGAGGCCGGGATCAGGCCGGGTGCTCATCATCGCCATCGCCATCGGATGAGAGATGCGGAAGAGAAGCAGACCTTCGAGCAGAGGTGAAGGTTGCGCTTGCCGAACAGATTTGGCGTGTTCACAGCCGTGAGAACGAACACGATGGCCTTCGCGTGATGTTCCAGGGCCCCTGAGCGCTGGGTCAGTGTCGGTGATCGTCCGCACGGCGAAGGGCAGGGTGAATCATGAGCGGGGACGAGCGGACAACGTTTCCCGAGGCGGCGGTGATGCGCTCCTACACATCAGAGTTCGTCGCCCGGCTCACGGCGCGCAATCGGCTGCCCCTGGACTACTCGGTCGCCAGCCTCCGGCTCGTCGATCTGGTCGTCGACGGTCTGCGGCGGGACCAGCCGCAACGGAACCGGGTCGCCGGGACTCTGCTGGGGCTCGGGGCGTACACCGGCGAGGTGATCGTCCGTAGGGCCGGCGGGACATGGGTGGACTTCGACGCCGCACAACGGGAGCTGTTCCGGCAGGCGGTGGGCGTGCGGATGCCCGACGGACGGGTCTGGAATCCGCTCGGCAAGGTCGTCAACCGCTTCGAGTCGGGGGCGGAGGAATCGGTGCAGCGGCTGTATCTGCTGCTGCACGGACGGACAGCGCAGCAGAAGGCTGCATGCGGGTAGCTCGCACGTACGGGGAACCTGTGACGTTTCTGTGGTTGCGAGCGCAGAAGGAGAGAGGGGGGCTGCCTCGGCAGGAAACGGGCACGGCGGCCGGTGCCGGATCGGGCATCGAGTAGGGAAGTGTGTTGGGCACGGGCGGGGAGCAGCGCCGCAGGCAGATGTACGACGCCGAGCTCGGCGATGCCGTCGAGCGTGCCCAGCAGGGGGACAAGGACGCCTTCGCCGTCGCGTACCGGATGGTGCAGCCAGGCCTCCTCGGCTACGTCCGCGGACTGGTCGGCGACGACGCCGAGGACGTGACCTCCGACGCCTGGCTGGAGATAGCCCGCGATCTGGGACGGTTCCGCGGCGACGGAGCAGGGTTCCGCGGCTGGACCGCGATGATCGCCCGCCACCGTGCGCTCGACCACTTGAGGAAGCTGAAGCGGCGGCCCCGTACCACCTTGATCGAACAGGACGTGCTTCAGCTGCCCGGCGGCCACGACACGGCCGCCGCGGCCTTGGAGACGCTCTCCACCCAAGCGGCGCTGGAGTTCATCGGCACACTGCCGCGCGAGCAGGCCGAGGCCGTACTTCTGCGGGTGGTCGTCGGCCTGGACGGTCCTGCGGCGGCGCGCGTGCTCGGCAAGCGTGCGGGGGCGGTCCGCACGTCCGCGTACCGCGGACTCAAGCGGCTGGCGGGGCAGTTGTCCCCGGACCGGTCGGCAGGTGCTGTGACAAACAGGGTGAGCCGGACGCTGGGAAATGAAGAATGAGACACGAATCGCAGCGGCTGCCCGAAGCGCCGAAGACACCTGAACTTGCCGCCCTGCTCGCGGCAGCGCGGCGTACCGGGGCGCTCGCCCCCGGCGACGAGCAGCGCGCGACCGCCGCCTTCGTGGCCGCGCGGGACGAAGGCGCGCACGCCGCGGTGGTGCGGTGGCGGCGTCGACGTGACGACTGGCGTCCGGCGGAACGACGGCGCGGTGTGCGTTCGTTGCGGGTGATGCTCGGCGGCTTCGTGGCTGCGGCGGCGTTCGGCGGTGTCGCGGTGGCCGCGGGGTCGGGGGCGATTCCGGCACCTTTCGGCGGCGGTGAGCCCGACGGCGCGGCCGTACGCCCCACGCACACCTCTCCCGCAACTCCCGGTGGACGTCGCTCCAGTGAGGAATCGCTGCGGCCGGACGGCGACGGTACGGCGCTGGGGGACACGAATGCTCCGGGCGACGTGCACCCTTCCGGCCGGCCCGACCGGGCACAGGACGATGTCGCGCTGTGCCGTGTGTACCTCGGCGACCGGGGCAGGGGGAAGGCCAGGGACGCGGCCGCCTTCGCACGGCTGGAGGCGGCCGCGGGCGGTGCGTCGGAGGCGGCGGTGACGGCCTACTGCGACGGGCTCCTCGGACAGCCGTCACCGGGCGAGTCGAAGAAGGCCCAGGGCAACTGGGGCGTGAAGGGGAAGGCGGAGAAGAAGGCCGTGCCTGAGGGGAAGCAGGGCGGGCCGGCGCCTTCGAAAGAGAGCGGGACCCGGACCGGGAGCGACGGCAAGAACAGGGCCGCTGTCGACTGAATCGCCGACCGGTCCGTCACCTGGTTGGAGGGGCGTCCTCCGGGAACGGCGCCGGGCGGGATCCCGGACCGGCCGAACAGAGAGAACCGAGGGAGAACGAGGACGACCGGGGCCGCCACCCCCCACAGGAGAGGCCCCGGTCGTCTTCCGCGGGGCCGCAGGACGACCCCGTACTCTTCTCAGCGCCGTGAGTGCGTTTTCTGTCACACCTCACTGTGTCCGAGGACGTTGCGGCTTGTACAAGTCATGGACGCGGCCCCCACGGAGGACGTAGCGTGCGGAGTCGCGCAGGGTGGCGCGGTAGTGGTGACCAGCTGTGATTCAGGACAGCAGGGCGGGTTGAGGGAGTGCTGGGGGACGACGCGGAGCTGACCGCCGCGGTGCTCGCGGCACAGGACGGGGACGAGGACGCCTTCCGTTCTGTGTACCGCGCTGTGCAGCCGCGGCTGCTGGGCTACATACGAACGCTGGTGGGGGAGCCGGACGCCGAGGACGTGGCGTCCGAGTCCTGGCTGCAGATAGCGCGCGACCTCGACCGGTTCAGCGGGGACGCCGACCGGTTCCGCGGCTGGGCGGCGCGGATTGCCCGTAACCGGGCTCTGGACCATCTGCGCATGCGCGGCAGGCGCCCCGCGATCGGCGGCGACGAGACCGAACTGTCGGAGAAACCGGCCGAGTCCGACACCGCCGACGAGGCGATCGAGGCCCTGACCACCGGCCGTACCATGTCCCTCATCGCCCAACTGCCGCAGGATCAGGCCGAGGCCGTCGTGCTGCGCGTGGTGGTCGGCCTGGATGCGAAGAGCGCGGCCGAGACGCTGGGCAAGCGGCCGGGAGCAGTACGGACCGCCGCGCACCGCGGACTGAAACGGCTGGCGGAGCTGCTCCGCGCGGACAGCGACGACGACGGCGGCGACGAGAGCGGCGAGGAGGGCGGCGAGGAGGGTGCGTCGCGGGGAATTCTGCCGCACGGGAGCGCGGCAGGTCATGCGGCGGAGCTCGGCGCCGTACCCGCGCAGCGCCTTTCCCGGACCGGTCTGGCGAGGTCCGCCGGTGTGACGGATTCGCGTCAGTGGACGCAGAGGGACATGTGATGGCCGACGAGCAGGACGCATGGCTTGACAGGGACGCGGCGGAGCGACTGCTCCGTGGCGAACCGGTCGATCCCGGCGAGGGCCATGCGCGCGACGCCGCCGAACGGCTCGCGGCCGCGCTGGGCGCGGCTGCCCGCAGTGCCCGCCCGGCCACCGGTGAACTGCCGGGCGAGGCCGCCGCGCTGGCCGCGTTCCGGACAGTCCCGCGCACCGCGCGCGCAGGAACGAGGGCGACGGCATCGGCGGACGTCCCGTCGGCGGGACACACCGCGAAGGGCAGCGGGCCGCAGACGCTGGGACCGGTGCGCATCGGTCCTTCGTCCTCCCGGGGCGGCCGCACGCGTGCGCCGCGCTGGAGCCGTCCCGTCCGTTTCGGCCTTGCCGCCTCCCTCGCCGGCTGCGCGCTCGGCGGGGTGGCCGTCGCGGCAGGTACGGGTGTGCTTCCCGGTCCGTTCGGCAAACAGGCCGGCCCGCTGCCGGCCTCCTCGGTATCGGCGTCCGCGTTTCCGGAGGAACGGGACTCCGGGGACGCGTCCGGCACGACGACCGCCCCGCCGTCGGGATCGCCGGACGTGAACCCGTCCCCGGATTCTTCCGGGGGAACCCGCCAGGGCGAGGACGACCGGGACGGCACGCCCGGACCGGCCGGATCGCCGGACGGGAGCGATGCCCGGAACGGCGGGAGCGCCGGCCCCCGTTCCCCGGACGCGACCGACAGCAACGGCACGCCCGGCGGCGGCCAGGACGACACGTCGGGTGACTGGTTCGCCCGGACCCTCAAGGCGTGCCGCGACTACCGGGACGGCAAGCTCAACGACGCCCGCAGACGCCGCCTCGAAAAGCTGGCCGACGGCGCCGACAACCTGGACCAGTTCTGTCAGCGGATATTCGACGAGGCCGGTGACGAGGGCGACCAGGGGCAGGGAAACGGCGGCGCCGACGAGCAGAACGATGCGGGCGCAGACGCGGCGGGCCGGGCCGACGGCAGTGCGAACGCGCTCCAGTCGCTCTGGTTCGCGCCCGGTACCCCGGCCCCGTCGGCCTCGGAGTCCCCGACCGGTGTCGCCTCCCCGGAGGGCACGGATCAGGCTGTCCCGGTCGACGGCTGACAGCCTGTCGGGTGACCTTCGATCGGCGAGCGGCCACGCCGTGGCCGCCCGATCGGAGGTCGCCCGACAGGCTCTGAGCCGTTCCGGCCGCTCCGTCGGCACCGGGTGTGACACTTTTCGGCCCGTCGGCGCTGTACAGAGTGAGCCGACTGGTCATCGGCAGCGCACAGAGCCGGGGTTCCCCCCGTACCTTCGGCTCAGCGCATCTGGCGCGGGCGGGACACGTTCCCCCGGTCCCGCCCGCGCCCCCTTTCCTCGCCTCCGCTCACCAGTAGATGACGACCTTGTCGCCGTTGCGGACCTGGTCGAAGAGGGCGGCGATCTTTCCCTCGTCCCGAACGTTCACGCAGCCGTGTGACGCGCCGTTGTAGCCGCGGGCCGCGAAGTCCGCCGAGTAGTGCACCGCCTGACCACCGCTGAAGAACATCGCGTACGGCATGGCCGTGTGGTAGATCGTCGACACGTGGTGCCTGGACTTCCAGTAGATGGAGAAGGTGCCTTCGCGGGTCGGCGTGTACTGCGAGCCGAACCGCACATCCATCGAGGAGACGACCCGGCCGTCGATCATCCACGACAGGGTCCGGCTGTTCTTGCTGATGCAGAGCACTCGCCCGGTCATACAGCGCTTGTCGGGCCTGGCGGCGGGCCGGGAGGTCGGCGGGTTCAGCTCGGCGGCCGTCGGCTTCCGCGTCATGGCGACCAGCTTCTGCCAGGTGACGGTGTCCGTCCGGCCGGTACGGGACAGACCGCGCTTGCCCTGGAAGGACTGCACGGCGGCGACGGTGAGCGTCCCGTAGTAGCCCGTCGGGCTGCGGTCGAAGTGGCCGATCTGACGGAGCCGGGCCTGCAGCTCCCGGACCTGCTTGCCCTCGGAGCCGGTGGCCATCAGCGTCCTGCCCTGCGGAGCGGGCTTCGGTGCGGCGGGCGCCGACGGCGAGGGTGCGGCGGTCGGTGGCGAGGGGGTCGGCGGCGAGGGGGTCGCGGCGGGCTTGGCGTCGTCGGCCGCCGGGGCGGAGGTCTTCGGCGGCGACGAGGGCTTCGCCGCGGAACCGCCGGAGGCATGCGCCTGGCAGCCCGCGGTCGTGGCGGCCAGCGCCAAGACGGTTACGGCGGTCACCGCCGTAGCCCCTGTTCGGTGTGCCGTTCCTGCCCCGTGCCGGGTTCTGTGTATCCGCATCAGCCTCGGCCCCCTGATTCCTTCGTTGTCTCCTGGGACGGATTCCCGCTCTGCCCGGTTGCCAAAGCCCGCGCATGATGGTGAGTGCGGTGGCGAAGGCCGTAGGACGCACCCTGTGAGCAAGGTCCCAGCCGGTGCCCCTCCACCGGTCGCGTGCCCGCCGCTACAGTCCGTCGCGAGGACCGTTGGTTACCAGTTAGTAGCTTCAGTGGGAGGCACAGCAGATGACGCGCGAGTCGGAGTCGGGACTGCCCATCGAGCCGGTGTACGGGCCGGACGCACTCGACGGGTGGGACGCCGACGACAAGCTGGGAGAGCCCGGCGCCTACCCCTTCACGCGCGGCGTGTACCCCACGATGTACACCGGCCGGCCGTGGACGATGCGGCAGTACGCCGGCTTCGGCACGGCCTCCGAGTCCAACGCCCGCTACAAGCAGCTGATCGCCAACGGCACGATGGGTCTCTCCGTCGCCTTCGACCTGCCCACCCAGATGGGTCACGACTCCGATGCGCCGATCGCTTCCGGTGAGGTCGGCAAGGTCGGGGTGGCGATCGACTCGATCGACGACATGCGGGTGCTGTTCGGCGGTATCCCGCTGGACAGGGTCTCCACGTCCATGACGATCAACGCCCCCGCCGCCCTGCTGCTCCTCCTCTACCAGCTGGTCGGCGAGGAGCAGGGCGTCCCGGCGGACAAGCTGACCGGCACCATCCAGAACGACGTCCTCAAGGAGTACATCGCCCGCGGCACGTACATCTTTCCGCCGGGGCCCTCGCTGCGGCTGATCGCCGACATCTTCAAGTACTGCAGGGCCGAGATCCCGAAGTGGAACACCATCTCGATCTCCGGCTACCACATGGCGGAGGCCGGAGCCTCGCCCGCGCAGGAGATCGCGTTCACCCTCGCGGACGGCATCGAGTACGTCCGTACCGCCGTCGCGGCCGGCATGGACGTCGACGAGTTCGCCCCGCGTCTCTCCTTCTTCTTCGTCGCCCGTACGACCATTCTCGAAGAGGTCGCCAAGTTCCGTGCCGCCCGCCGGATCTGGGCCCGGGTGATGAAGGAGGAGTTCGGCGCGAAGAACCCCAAGTCGCTGATGCTCCGCTTCCACACCCAGACCGCGGGCGTCCAGCTCACCGCGCAGCAGCCCGAGGTCAACCTGGTGCGCGTCGCGGTCCAGGGGCTGGCCGCGGTCCTCGGCGGCACGCAGTCGCTGCACACCAACTCGTTCGACGAGGCGATCGCGCTGCCGACCGACAAGTCCGCCCGGCTCGCACTCCGTACCCAGCAGGTCCTGGCGTACGAGACGGACGTCACCGCGACCGTCGACCCGTTCGCCGGTTCGTACGTCGTCGAGAAGATGACGGACGACGTCGAGGCCGCCGCCTTGGAGTTGATGGGCAAGGTCGAGGACATGGGCGGCGCGGTCAACGCCATCGAGCGGGGCTTCCAGAAGAACGAGATCGAACGCAGCGCCTACCGCATCGCCCTGGAAACCGACAGCGCCGAGCGTGTCGTGGTCGGCGTCAACCGCTTCCAGCTCGACGAGGAGGAGCCGTACGAGCCGCTCCGCGTCGACCCGGCGATCGAGGCCCAGCAGGCGGCCCGGCTGACGAAGCTGCGGGCCGAGCGCGACCAGGGCGCGGTCGACGAGGCGCTGGGCCGGCTGAAGAAGGCGGCCGAGGGAACGGACAACGTCCTGTACCCGATGAAGGACGCACTGGCGGCGCGGGCGACCGTCGGTGAGGTGTGCAACGCGCTGCGGGAGGTGTGGGGGGCGTACGTGCCGTCGGACGCGTTCTGAGGCGATGTGCACCCGCGAGGGCGATCTCTCGCCGAATGTCCGTGGCCACGGATAAGCTCGTGAACAGTGGTCCCCGAAAGGAGGATGCCGTGGCCGTAATACAGCACGAGGAGCAGGTGCGGGAGCAGGAACAGCCCGAGCTGACGCTCGGCGAGGCAGCCGAGCAGCTCGCACGCTCGCTGCCTGGGCATCGCGTGGAGATTCTCCAGGGGAGGCTCACTGTGACACCACCGGCGGACGGAACGCACGCGCTGGCGCTGTCCTGGCTCAGCGAGGAATTCGGCGCCAAGGCACGCACGGTGGGGCTCAGGCTCGTCCAGGCGGTCGGCCTGTGGTTGCCCACCGGGCCGGACGACTACGCGATTCCCGATCTGTCGGTCGTCGAGGCAGACTTTCGGGACGCCCATGCAATGAAGAACTGCTACGCCGCCCACGCCTTCCGCATGGTGGTGGAGGTGACCTCGGCCAACTGGGCCGACGACCTCGGCCCCAAGGTTGAGGACTACGCCCAGGCGGGCATTCCGGTCTACGTCGTGGTCGATCGCAAGCATGACCAGGTGCTGCTCTGCAGCGATCCACGGAGCGGCGAGTACAAGAACAAGGTGTCCCACAAGCGCGGGACCTCGTTCACTGTGCCGGACGTGGTCGGCGTCGAGATGAAGCTCTCCGTGGACCGCCTCCTGGACGGCGGCGAGGACTGACCCCGGGACTTTCCGGACCCCCGAACCGTCCGCTGAGACACCCGAGCGGAGTGTCGTACCCCCGTGCGACACTCCTGCTCATGCTGGGTGTCACTGACCTTCCGACCTATCTCGTCGGCCTCGTGCTGATCGTTCTGCTGCCGGGGCCGAATTCGCTGTACGTGCTCTCGGTCGCCGCCCGCCGCGGTGTGCGGACCGGGTATGTGGCGGCTGCCGGTGTGTGGACCGGTGACACCGTGCTGATGACGCTGTCCGCGCTCGGCGCCGCCTCCCTGCTGCAGACGACGCCGGTGCTCTTCGCCGTCGTCAAGTACGCGGGCGCGGGCTATCTGACCTGGCTGGCGATCGGCATGCTGCGGGCCGCGGCGTCCATGTGGCGCGAGCGGCACCGGCAGATCGCCGAGCTGAGGGACGAGGCCGCCGGACCGGACGAGGCCGCCGGACCGGGCGGGACGAGGCCGACTGCCGGAACGGTGGAACGGCCGTACCGGCGGGCGCTGGTGGTGAGCCTCTTCAACCCGAAGGCGATCCTGTTCCTGATCTCCTTCTTCGTGCAGTTCGTCGACCCCGGGTACGCCTATCCGGCGCTGTCCTTCCTGCTGCTGGGCACGCTGCTGCAGATCGCCAGCTTCCTCTACCTGTCGACGCTCATATTCGGCGGCACCCGGCTGTCCGCCGCGTTCCGCCGCCGCAAGCGGCTGTCGGCCGGGGCCACTTCGGCGGCGGGTGTGCTGTTCCTCGGGTTCGCGGCGAAGCTCTCGCTCAGCAGCGTGTGACGTGACGTGACGTGTGACGTGACGGGGCGGGCGCCGATGCCGCGACGCCCGCCCCCGGCGCGGTGGATCAGTTTTCGGACGGCTTGGGGAGGACCTGCTCCTGGAACTCGGGCGCGGCCTGCTCGGTGCTCGCGGCGGTGCGTGCGAGGCCGTAGCTCTGCTTGGCGGTCGTGTAGATGAGATCCTGGTTGTCGGCGGTACGGAAGGTGTAGGCCCAGGTCTCGCCGTCGAGGGTGGTGTAGGGGAAGGCGGTCGGCACCGTGGCGGCAGCCTCGGACGACGCCCGCTGCCAGTCGCGCCAGACGCCGCTGGCCTGGAAGGTCTCGCCGGTGCTGTGGATGTAGCCGTCGGTGCCGCGCGCGACGATCTCGACGAGGCCGGTCTTCGGGGCGAGGACGGCGCTCGGCGCGCCGTCGGCGGTCAGCCCGTCGATCGTCTCCCAGGCGCTGTACGCGCCGTTCTCCACGGACTGGTGGGCGGTCACGATGTGGCCCTGGCCGTCATTGGCGAACACGTGGATGCGGTAGCCCGGGAAGAGGATGAGCGAGGGCGCGCCGCTGATGTGCTGGGCGCCGAGGCCGGTCCAGTCGGAGATGCTGCCGTCCTGGGTGAACCGGGCGGTCGTCAGCGTCCCGCTGGTGGTGGTGGCGAAGAGCTGGATGCCGTCCCGGACGGTGACGGCCTGGAGGGTGCCTTCGAGGCCGGAGCCCGTGAGCGGCATCCAGCCCATGAAGTCCGCATTGGCCCGCTGCTGGATGCGGTACCAGGGCTTGCCCTCGCCGTCGACGGCGAATTCGACGAGCAGCCCGGTGGGAGTCTTCGCGGTGATCGGGGCGTGGGCCATGGCTCCGGCCAGGTCGATCCATCGGTCCCAGCCGTCGCTCGCCTTCGCGGTCTGGTTGCGCTGCCAGATCCTGCCGGAGGTGTCCTGCGCGGTGAGGACCACGCGGCCGTCGCTGTGCTCGGAGACGGCGGGGCGTCCGGTGAACTGCTCGTCGATGAACGGGGACGACAGTGTGAACTTGAGGTTTGAGGCGTCCGCGATCCGGCTGTGCCGCAGGACGCCGGCCCCGTTCGTGTGCGCGAACTCCAGTGATCCGGTGGACGACTGGAAGACCGAGGTCGGGGTGTCGCTCTGCAGCGGCACCGGGGTGGACGCGGGGGTGTGGTCCGTGGTGATGCGGCAGGCGTCCGGGGCCCCGGAGACATTGGTGAAGTTCTGCCAGCCGGAGCTTCCGACGGTCTTCTTGTAGACCGGGAAGTCGCGGATGTTCTCGTCGAACCGGTAGTAGTGGGCGATGCCGGCCGACGTCACGCCGACCAGGGTGTCACCGCCGATGGAGGTGATCCCCTTGCTGTACTGCCGCCAGTCGGCCAGGCTCTCCACGACGTGCCGCTCGAGCCAGCGCTGGCTGGTGAAGTCGTAGCGCGAGCGGTAGAGCCGGCCGTCGGCGGCGGAACGGCCGTACACCACACCGGAGTCGGCGGCGACGATCAGGTCGTACCGGTTCCAGCCCTGGTCGATGATCTTGCCGCTGTCGGCGCTCCAGGTGTCGGCGGCGGAGTCGTACTTGAATGTGCGCAGCGCGCCCTCATTGTCCAGCACCCAGAGCCGGTCGCCCCGGTCGACGGTGACCTGGTTGCGGTCCGCGGCGTTGGCCAGCCAGCCGAAGTTGTCGCTGATCTTCTTGTGGTGGATGTCCCAGGTGCCGGTCGAGCCGACCCGGTGGCTCAGATACAGGCCGTCCGACTTGATTCCGTAGAAGCGCGCGCCCTGCCCTGCAAGCACCCGGCCGTATCCGTTCCAGCCGGTGTCGATCGTGCTGGGGGTCTCCAGACTCCCTCCACTGAGCGGAGTCGGCATGTCGTAACGCAGCAGCTTGCCCGCGGTGTCCACGGCGTATGTGGGACCCGTGGTCGTGCAGGTGGCGGAATCGGCCGCGTGCGCGGTACCGGGCAGGGCCACGAGCAACGGGAACGCGGCCACCACGGCGGTCATGGCAGCGGCCCAACGGGCGCCATTGAACTTCGAGTTGGCAGTCATGCAGCCGGACACTAGGCGAGCGGCGGTGAACGGTGCGGCATCGGATCGGTGAACAAGGCGACTCATTGATTGGCATGCGCATGAATATTTATGTCTGTCCCGGCGTGGGTCGGTCACGCCTCCGACATCAACCGGCCTGTTTTTTTCAAGCCGGTGGCGATGCACGCGTGTGCGCCGAAGGATCGCGCCCCGTCCGCTGATGCCCCGTGTGGCACGTGGAACCAGCGGTGGCTCCGTGGGCCTGGCCGTTGTCGTGACGCCGGCGTTCGGCTCGCCGTGGACGGCCCCTCGCGTGATGTGGTGGCCGGGGGAGTGTCCAGGCGCCGCCGGCAGGTGATGGAGGCACGTTCGAAGTGGGTGGCGGGGTCTCCGTCCCGCAGGCGGCCCGCCGTTGCCGCGATCACGCCGGGCGTCACGTGTGTGTCATCCAGAGTTCACTACCCGTCGCCCCGACGGCCACTCCGTCCTCGACGTGCCTGATTACGTTGAGCGGCTACAAGATCGAAGGCGAGGGCCGGCGTGCCGAAACTGTCCGTTGTCGTACCGCTCCACAATGTCGCCCCGTATGCCGACACCACACTGGGCAGTCTTGCCCGCAACGCGGCCGGAGACGTCGAATTCCTGCTGGTCGACGACTGTTCTACGGACGAGACGCCGTCCGTCATCGACCGCTGGGCCGCGAGACTGCCGCAGGCCCGGGTCATCCGGCACGACACGAACGTGGGGATCGCCACCGCACGCAACAGCGGGATCGAGGCGGCGAGCGGTGAGTTCCTCACCTTTCTCGACGGCGACGACTGGTACGCCCCCGGGCACCTGGACCGGCTCCTGGAAGCGGCGGAGGAACTGGGCGTCGACTTCGTCCGCAATGACCACGTCCAGGCGACGGGTACCAGCCGGGTGATCCGGCGCGCCCCCGCCCGGGTGCGGGACCGGGCGACGGACCCGCGGGCGGGGATCGCGTACCCGGCGATGGAGACGATGGTCGACTACCCCTTCGTCTGGGCCGGGCTCTACCACCGACGGCTCTTCGAGGACGGTGCCCTGCGTTTCGACTCCGCCCTGCGCACCGCCGAGGACCGGCTGTGGACCTGGCGGCTGCACCTGCGCGCTCGCACCTGTGCCGTCCTGGGGCTCCACGGGATCTTCTACCGGCGCGGTGTCACCACCTCGCTGACCCAGATCAAGGACTCCCGCCAGCTGGACTTCTTCCCCGCGTACGACACCCTGCTGGAGGAGCTGGCGCAGGACCCGGACGCGGAACTCCTCCTGCCCAAGGCGGTCCGTACGTACTGCGCGCTGATCGCCTTCCACAGCGAGAAGGCGGGCGAGTACGAGGCCGGCACCGCCCGCAGCCTGAGACGGGAGTCGATCGCCGCGCTGCACCGCATGCCCCAGCACGTACTGGACCACACACTGACGACGATGGACACGAAGCGCAGCACCTTGCTCCGACGCCTGCGTGACAAGCAGAAGGCCGCCTGATCCATGCCCACGCGCACCCAGATCTTCCAGGTGTCGACCCTGTACGGGGCCGCCACGCTCGCTGCCGCGCTCGACGCCGGCCAGTTCGGACCACCGGCGGAGAGCCGTCGGATCCTGCTGGTGTGCAACAACGCCCTGATACCGGAGACGGCCGCCGGACTGGACGCGATGCTCGGCTACGACCGCATCGCCGCCCGGTTCGACTCCGTCGTCAGCTGGAACGAGGCGATCCGCCCTTACCACCCGGGCGCCTGGGGTCCGCGTGCCGAGGACGTCGTGCTGTGGCAGCGCGCACTCCGGCTCGCCTGGGGGCTGGGCGAGGACCCCGTCGAACTCATCCTGGAATCCATCCAGGTCGACCCGGCCCGCGCACTCGGTGCGATCTTCTCCGAGAGCACCCTGCACGTCTACGCGGACGGCCTCATGAGCTACGGGCCGACCCGCACCAAGCTGCCCCAGACCATGGGCTGCCGCGTCCAGCGCGTGCTCCACCTCGACCTGGTGCCCGGGCTCAGGCCCATGCTCCTGTCC
The DNA here is from genome assembly GCF_044455345.1 of Streptomyces sp. NPDC051286. Taxonomy (NCBI): domain Bacteria; kingdom Bacillati; phylum Actinomycetota; class Actinomycetes; order Kitasatosporales; family Streptomycetaceae; genus Streptomyces; species Streptomyces sp. NPDC051286. The sequence goes on from NZ_JBITER010000007.1 coordinate 16,400, forward strand.
GAATTCGACGTGGAGACCGAACTCGTACCGGCGGACGCCTTCCGCAAGGTCCTCGGCGAGATCGCCGGTGCGGCGGACGGTGACCCGCAGCTTACCGACGCGGTGGAGCAGGCCCCCACCGCCGTGCTTCTGGGCCAGTACCTGGCCGCCCTCGACATCCTCACCGCCGACGAGGAGGAGGACCTGCACATCCGTATGCTGCGCGGGGCCGCCCGGGCCGGCCACACGTCCATCCTCTTCAAACCCCACCCCACCGCCCCCGCCCGCTATTCCGACGCCCTGGACCGCGCCGCCGCCGAGGCCGGGGTCCGGCTCGTCACGATGGACACCCCCCTGCTGGCGGAGACCCTCTTCGAGAGGTGCGCGCCCGCACTCGTTGTCGGCTGCTTCTCGACCGCGATGCTCACAGCCGCGGCGTACTACGGCATTCCCGTCGCCCGCGTCGGCACGGGCCGGGTGTTGGACCGCGTCGCCCCGTACGAGAACAGCAATCGCATTCCGCTGACGATCGTCGACCACCTCGTGCCCGATCTGGAGGACCACGACGGCGGCGCTGTGCCCGCACTGCCGCTCAGCTCACCGGCGACCCTGGGCCCCCTCGTCCGCACGGTCGGCTACTGCATGCAGTCCGAACTCCACCCGGAACTGCGCGGCGAGGCGGAGGACTGGCTGCGGGACCGGCTGGACGCCGGCACCCAGCGCTACTTCAAGCGCCGCCGTCTCGGCAAGCTCGACCTGCCCGGTGGCAGCGCCGAGGGCACCGCGGCCCGGCTGCGCCGGACGGTGCGGCGCACCCGCAACACCCTGAGCCGGTGACGGCCGCTCAGCGGGCACCTGTCCTTCACCTCCGCGCCATCCGCAGGAAGTGACTGTTCACCTCCCCGCAGTTCCCCGGGCCGCGGTGCGTTCATAGCCTTCGAAGACCATGTCATCCACCGTCTCCCCGGCCGGAACACCGGCCTCCTCGCTCTCACCCGCACCAGCGGACCCCCAGGCCGAGCGGGCCCAGGCGGCCCACCCGCGCCGCGAGCACCGTTACGACATCGATCTCATCAGACTGCTCTGCTCGGTCGGCGTGATCCTCTGCCATACGGGCTCCGCGTTCGTGAACGCCGTGGGCCGCAAGCCGTCGGGCGGCTCGGGCACCTACTGGGCAGGGCTGGCGGCGGACTCGGCGGGCCGGTTCGCCGTGCCCCTGTTCTTCGCGATCGCCGGGTGGGTCGTCCTCGTCGGCGCCCCGCCGAAGGACGGCGCGCGGCTGCGGCAGCGCATCGTCCGCATCGCGGTGCCGCTCGCCGTGTGGACGGCGGTGTACCTGGCGTGGGGTCGCTGGCGCGGTACCAATGACGATCCGGTCGGTGACCTGGCGCTCGACTCGGTCTTCGCCTCGGTGCGTCCCGCCTACCACCTCTGGTACCTGTACGCCTACATTCCCGTGATCATGCTCCTGGCCTTCGCGACGATGGTGAAGTCGGGCAAGCGGCCGTGGGGCCTGGGCGCGGCGCTCCTGGTCCTCGCCGTGGCACCGTCGTTCTTCGGTGACCTCTCCTCGGTCACGGGCTGGGACGTGCCGCGTTTCGGCTGGGGCTTCGGCCCGTACCAGTTGATCTACGCGGTGCTCGGCGCGCTCCTGTTCGCGCTGCCCGCCGGAGTCGTCGGTAAGCGACGCCTGCTGTGGCTGCTGCCGACGGCGGCGGCCCTGGCCGCGGTGATCGCCTACCAGTACAAGATCCACTACGCGATTCCGTACGCCAGTGTGCTGGTGGCCCTGTTCAGCGTCGGTGTGCTGCTCACCCTGCACCGGTTGAGCGTTCCCGAACGGCTGCGCCCCCTCCTGACCCGGCTGGCCGACGCCTCCTTCGGCGCCTACATGGTCCACGTCCTGATCCTCGGCGTGCTCACCGACCTGTTCGTCTCCGCCGACCTGACGTTGCCGGTGGCCGCTGCCCTGGTCGTCGCGGTGACCGCGGCGACGACGTTGCTGGCGTTCGGTGCGGCCCTGCTGTGGGCGCGGCTCGGGATGAGCCGGATGCTCGGCTGAGCCGCCGGGTCAGGACGAGCCGCACGTGGCGCGGGCCTGGAGGGCCGATCCGCCGCATGCGGCCCGTCCGAGGCCCAGACCGAAAGAACTCCGTCAGCGCAGTACGGTCCGCCCCAGCCGGCGGGCCCGGCGCGCCGTCCGTCGCAGGGCCGGATTGCGGGAGAGCGTGGCGAGTCTGCCGGGCAGACCGCCGGGGAGCCCGAGCACCGTCAGTTTGCGACGGGAGAAGAACTGCTGCTCGTCCGGTGTGACGCCGTCCTCCAGATATGCGACGGCGGCCGGCCTCAGATGCGGGTAGATCCGCGGCTGCATCATGAACCCCAGGGTGGTCACGAGCCGGCCCGGATCCCCGGGCGTCCGGGTGCGCCCCGTTTCGAGCTCGGGCAGCAGGGTGTGGGCGAGGACCGCCGGTACGCGATTGCTGTTCTGGTACGGGGTCAGGCGCTCCAGCAGCGTTCCCGTCCCGGTGCGGGCGGTGTCCAGACCGTACAGGTGCCGGGCGGTGAAGAGCGCGGTGGAGAAGCAGCCCACGACGAGTGCCGGGCGCAGCTGCTCGTACAGCGTCTCGGCGAGCACCGGTACGTCGAGAACGGTGAGTTCCACACCGAGCCGTTCGGCCTCGGACTCCAGGAGACGGGACCAGCGGGCGGGCGCCGTCGGATGGGGCTTGAAGACGATCTGCCGGTGCCCGAGCGCCGCGGCGCCACGCAGCATCCGCAGGTGGAGTTCCTCTTCCTCCTCCGTCGTGAGGATCTTCAGCGCCGAGAGGTACTGGCCGAGAAGGAGCGCCGGACTGTTGTACGGGACCTTCGGCGCGGGCGAGACCGCTCCGGCTTCCCCGAGGACCCTGCGGAAGGTGTCACCGGGGATGATCTGCGACTCCACGCCGAACTCCGTCAGCAACAAGGGCTTCAGACCCGGCACCAGATCGAGGTGGAGAAGGCGGCGCACGCGTGTACCGAGCAGCGGATTGATTCTGATCCGGGTGGGCCCGTAGCTCATCAGCCCGTCCGCGTACACGTCCACGGGCGCGCCCATGAAGATCCCGGTGATGGCGAGAGCCGGATTGACCTGGATGGATTCGACGGTGAGCTCGACGTCGTCGTCACCGAGCTCCCACAGCCTGCGCAGATGGCGTTCCCAGAGCGGGACGTCCTCGGGCCGTGGGGACCAGCCCGACGGATGGAACGGTTCGATCGCCGCGTTCCAGGAGAGCACGTCGTCGAACCGGCCGCGCAGCGCCTCGAAGCCCGGCATCGTGTCGAGCGCCGGTGCGACCTCGGGGACGGCGGCGTTGTTGCTGATCAGCAGGATGCGCCGGTCCGCGGGCCGGACCAGGCCCGCGTCGATGGCCGCGGCCAGGGTGGCCGCACCGTAGAGGGTGGAAGCGCAGAAGATCTGAGTGGTCATGCGGTGGCCCCCGCACCCGCGAAGGGCCGGCGGCGCAGCCGCCGCAACCGGGCGGACCTGTCGATGTCCATGGAGTCGATCGTCTCTTTCAGAATGTCCTGCGGCATACGGCGCAGTGCGGCCGCACTCATGTCGAGAAGACTGCGGGCCACGGTCGGTTCGAATTTGGAAATCGTCGCCAGATGATGGGAGATGATCGCGCAGTAGGTGCGTACGGCCTTCGGCAGCAGCGCGTCGGCCTCCGGATCCTGCGCGGTCTCCTCCAGTACCTGATCGAACGCGCGGATGAAGTCGAGCTGCCGGATGTCGCCGATCTGGGTGAGTGAGGAGGCGACACCGCGCCGGTAGAACACCCCGAGCAGCCCGACCGCGGCGAACGACTCCGCCTCCCGGTGCAGCCGCCAGATCCACGGCCGGTCCTCGGCGGTGCGCAGCCCGTCCGTGAAGTGGATCAGACCGCGCTCGACCAGGCGGCGGTGATAGGCACCGGCCCAGGCGAACGGGTAGTCGACGGAGGTGGTGCGGCCGACCGGGAGAATCGCGTCGCGCGGGCGCATCGGCACGTCGCGCAGGCCGTGGGGTACCCGTCGCACGGTGCGTGCCTTGGCGGTGCACTGCACATGGTCGGTCCGTACGAAGTCGCAATCCAGCCGGTCCATCGCGTCGACCAGGGCGGCGCAGTGTCCGGGAGCCAGCCAGTCGTCGCCGTCGAGGAACGTGACGTACAGGCCGCTCGACGCGTCGAGACCCGTGTTGCGGGCGCTCGCCAGCCCCTGGTTGTGCTCGTGCTGTCTCAGGACCACCCCCGGGATCTCGTCCCGCGCCCGGCGCAGGATGTCCGCGGTCCCGTCGGTCGAGGCATCGTCGACGAGGATGAACTCGAAGTCCTCGCGCGCGTTGGCACGCAGGCTTCTGAGGGTGTCGGGGGCGTATGTCTGCACGTTGTAGAACGGCACGATGACGGAGAGCTTAACCACCCGCGTCACGCTAAGTGCGGGTTCGGCATTTACCTTGTCCCGGAAAAAGACTGCGGGTGAACGGCGCATGTGGGAATAGTGAACCGGCGTGAATCCGTGGGTTGCCCGGCCGTTTTTGCGAGTCGATTAGCCAACCGTCGGTGGGCTGTTAACCATTTGTTGCCGTCACGTTGGGCCGCGAATTGAAATGCCTTCCTAAGTTCTGGGACGTGCCCCCACGTACCGATAAGACGACCGCCCTCCGGGTAGCCGTGCTCGCCGACTCCGACACCCGGTGGAAATGGGGCGCGCTCACCGCGCGCCGCCTCACCACCGGCGCTCCCGCGGGGTCGGCGCAGCGCGTCGAGATCAGCGGGCTCCTGCTGCGCGGCCGGGCCACCCCGACCCCGCGCCAGCTCGCCGAGGTCGGCGACGTCGGTATCGACGCCGACCGGGTGCGCGAGGTGACGGCCGTCGAGTTCCTGCACGCCGTGCGGGACGAGGGGTACGACGTCGTGGTCCTCGCCCTCGTCGGCGGCGCGGTCCAGGCCATGCTGCACGGCCTCGCCGCCCTGCGGCTGCCCGCCAGGCCCGTCGTCATCACCGGCTATGTCGGTGTCGTCTACGAGAAGCTCGCGGACGGTCTGCTGCTGCGCCACGGCGCGGACGTCGTCCTCGCCAACTCCCGCCACGACGCGGAGCGTTTCCGCGCGGTGTACGAGGGAGTGGGCGCCGATGCCTCGGCCGTCACGGAGGCCGCCCTGCCGTTCCTCGGCGGCGAGCCGCACCGCCCGCAGGAGGGCCGCGACACGGTCGTCTTCGCCGCCCAGCCCTCCGTGCCGGCCTCCCGCGCCGACCGCACCTATCTGCTGCGCAGGCTCGTCGAGCACGCCAGGCTGCATCCGAACCGCGAGGTGCTGCTGAAGCTGCGTTCCAAGCCCGGCGAGCACACCACGCACATCGAGGAGCTCCCGTACCAGCGGCTCGCGGAGAAGCTGCCCGGCGGACTGCCGCCCAACTTCCGTCTGGTGTACGGGCACATGGGCGAGGTCCTGGACCAGGCAGACCTGCTGGTCACGGTCTCCTCGACCGCCGCGCTGGAATCCCTGCACCGGCGCATCCCGACCGCGATCCTCACCGACCTCGGCGTCCGCGAGGCCCTCGGCAACCACCACTTCGTCGGCTCCGGCCTGCTCACCTCCTGGGACCACCTGGACGGCGGCCACCGCCCGGAGCCCGACGGCGCATGGCTGGCCGGCCAGGGCGTCGCAGCCGACGGCACGTACGCCACGGCCTACGACCACGCCCGCGCACGCGTCGAAGTCCTGCTCGCCGCCACCCGCCTGCCCGACCTCGCCCCGTACTACACACCCGCCACCGCCCCCGGCTACCTCCCCGGCATCCTCGCCCGCCACCACCTGGCCCCCGACGGCCACCCGCTGCCGGGCGCCGCGGCACCGCGCGAGACCGGCGGGGTGCGCGGCGCGGTCCGCGACGCGGTACGGGAAGCGGCGCGGGGCGCGTACCGGCAGGGCGTCCAGCGGGTCGCCCCCGTCATCCGACGGATGGGCGAGCTGTGACCACCTCCACTTCCACCACGACACCAGGAGCAGCGATGACGCCGCCCACCGTGCTCGCCGTGATCCCCGCCCGCGGCGGATCCAAGGGCGTCCCGGCCAAGAACCTCGCCCAGGTCGGCGGCATACCGCTGGTCGCCCGTGCGGTCCGCGCCTGCCTGACCGCCCGCGAGGTCACGGACGTCGTCGTCACGACGGACGACGCGGCGATCGCGGACGCGGCCCGGGCGGCGGGCGAGGCGCTCGGCGCCGCCGAGCGCGTGCACTGCGTCCAGCGCCCGCCGGCCATCGCGGGCGATACCGCCACCAGTGAGGCGGCGGTCCTGCACGCACTCGACGCGTACGAGGCGATGCACGAGCGCATCGCCGACGTGGTGCTGCTCGTCCAGTGCACCAGCCCGTTCGTCACCCGCGAGGACATCGACGGCGTGGCCGCCGCGGTCGCCCGCGACGGTGCCGACACGGCCGTCACCGTCGCCCCGTTCCACGGCTTCATCTGGCGCGACGGCAGCGCGGTCGAGGACGACACCTACGGCGTCAACCACGACAAGGCCGTCCGCCCGCGCCGCCAGGACCGGCCCCAGGACCTGCTGGAGACCGGCGCCGCCTACGCGATGGACGTCGCGGGCTTCCGTACCCACCGGCACCGCTTCTTCGGCCACACCGCGCTGGTCACCACCGACCCCGCCCGGGTCCTGGAGATCGACGACCCGCACGACCTGGCCCGCGCCCGCGCGCTCGCGTCGCTCCTGGACCCGTCACCGCTGCCCACCCGCGAGGACATCGACGCGGTCGTCCTCGATTTCGACGGCACGCAGACCGACGACCGGGTCCTGATCGACTCCGACGGACGCGAGATCGTCGCCGTCCACCGCGGAGACGGTCTGGGTATCGCCGCCCTGCGCAGGGCGGGCCTCGACCTCCTGATCCTCTCCACCGAGCAGAACCCGGTCGTCGCCGCCCGCGCCAACAAGCTCAAGGTTCCCGTCCTGCACGGCATCGACCGCAAGGACCTCGCCCTCAAGCAGTGGTGCGACGAGCACGGCATCGCCCCCGAACGGGTGCTCTACGTCGGCAACGACGTCAACGACCTGCCCTGCTTCGCCCTCGCCGGCTGGCCCGTCGCCGTAGCGAGCGCCCATGACTCGGTACGTGCCGCGGCGCGCGCCGTCACGACCACCCCCGGCGGCTTCGGCGCCATCCGCGAAATCGCGGCGTGGCTGCTCGGGCCCACCCTCACCAGCCACCTTTCCACCCCCACCAACCCCACCACCAAGTAAGGAAACACCCCCATGAGCACCTCCCGTCTGCGCACCCTCGGCACCCGCACCGCCGGCCCGGGTCAGCCCGTCTACGTCACCGGCGAGATCGGCATCAACCACAACGGCGACCTCGACAACGCCCTCGCGCTGATCGACGTGGCCGCCGAAGCCGGCTGCGACGCCGTCAAGTTCCAGAAGCGCACCCCGGAGATCTGCACCCCGCGCGACCAGTGGGACATCGAGCGCGACACCCCCTGGGGCCGGATGACGTACATCGACTACCGCCACCGTGTCGAGTTCGGCGAGGCCGAGTACCGCGCCATCTCCGACCACTGCGCCAAGCGCGGCATCGACTGGTTCGCCTCCCCGTGGGACACCGAGGCCGTCGCCTTCCTGGAGAAGTTCGACGTGCCCGCCCACAAGGTCGCCTCCGCCTCCCTCACCGACGACGAGCTGCTCCGCTCGCTGCGCGCCACGGGCCGCACGATCATCCTCTCCACCGGTATGTCGACCCCGCGCCAGATCCGTCACGCGGTCGAGGTCCTCGGCTCGGACAACATCCTTCTCTGCCACGCCACCTCGACGTACCCCGCGAAGGCCGAGGAGCTGAACCTCCGCGTCATCAACACCCTCCAGCAGGAGTACCCGAACGTCCCGATCGGCTACAGCGGCCACGAGACCGGCCTGCAGACCACCCTCGCCGCCGTCGCCCTCGGCGCCGCTTTCGTCGAGCGCCACATCACCCTCGACCGGGCCATGTGGGGCTCCGACCAGGCCGCCTCCGTCGAGCCGCAGGGCCTGACCCGACTGGTCCGCGACATCCGCACCATCGAGGCCTCCCTCGGTGACGGTGTCAAGAAGGTGTACGAGTCGGAGCTCGGCCCGATGAAGAAGCTCCGCCGCGTCGCGGGTGTCGTCGCCGAGAACACCGAGTCGGCCCCGGCCGCCGAGCCGGTCGCGGTCTGACGGGCCGACCGGTGAACCTCGCCTTCGTCGAGAGCCCGGTCCAGCTCCTGAACGTCCTGGAGTGGGCCTTCACAGAGGGAGGCGACGACCATGTCCTGGCGGACATAACGGTCGTCGTCCTCCCCCCGGTCGACCCGATGTCGCGCGGCCAGCTGCGCCGGATGGCGGAGCTGGCTCGCGACGAGGGCGTCAACGTCCGCTGGCAGGAGGCGCGCGGCGGGGCGAGCGCGCCACTGAAGACCCTCCGGGCCCTGACGGGACTGCTGCGCAGGGCGGACCGGATCGTGATCGGCGACCCGTTCTCCCGTTACGTGCAGCTCCTCCTGTCCATGGTCCGCGCCCGTCGGCTCACGGTGGTCGACGACGGCACGGCCACGATGGAGTTCGTCGCCCAACTCGCCCGTGGTGAAAGGCTGGTGCGCTGGCACCGGCGGGGCAGCTCGGGTCCGCGCGACCTGATCCTGGCCCCGGTCACGGCCACCGCCCGCCGCCGCTTCACCCCGTCCGCGACCCGCGAGGTCGAGGTGTTCACCGCCATGCCGGTCGAGGCTCCGGCCGGCGTCACGGTCACTCCCCACACCTTCGCCTGGACCCGCGCCCGTTTCGGCCCGCCGATCCTCACCAAGGGCGCGGACCTGGTCGGCACGTCCCTGGCCGAGACGGGCGTGATCGACCAGGCCCAGTACCTGGAGGCGGTCGCCGCCCTGGCCCGTACCCACGGCGCGACCCGCTACTTCGCCCACCGCCGGGAGTCCGCCGACAAGCTGCACGCCCTGGAGGCCGCCACCGGCCTGGAGATCGTCCGCCCGGACCTCCCTCTGGAACTCATCGCCCGCCGCGGCCCGATCGGCCGCACGGTCCTCAGCTTCCCGTCCACGGTGGTCCACACACTGCCGCTGGCGCTGGCGGGCACGGAGGTCAAGGTCGCGGTCTGCGACATCGCCCCGGAGTGGCTGCGCGACACGGCGTCGCCACGCGCGCAGGGTTTCCTGAGCGGTGTCACGGAGACGGCCCGCGACGTACAGCGCCTCGCCCCGTGGCGGGCGACTGCGGTCACGGAGGCCTGAGCCTGCCCCTGCGAAGGGCTGAGGCCGCCCGGGCGGACTGCCCGAGCGGCCTCGATGCATACGCGGGTGACCGGGCCCATCACCGGCGGGTCCGGGACAAGCCGGTGCGAGGTGTTCAGGGAACGCGCAGGAGACGGGGACTACTTCTCGGCGAAGATGTCCTCGATGGACGACGCGGCGGGGGCGCGCAGGAGCCAGCGGCTCAGGGTGTCCAGATCACTGCAGCCCGTAATACGCCGGCGAGCCTCATCGGGCACGTCGATGCCGGCCTGCGCAAGGAAGAGCAGGATGTCTTCCTTGCGGCCCTCCGCGCGGCCCTCCAGGCGGCCCTCTTCGCGGCCTTCGTCCCGGAGCTCTTCCGAGAGGGGCGACTTGTAGAAAGAAAGGTCCACGGCCACCAGGTTCCTCCACTGTTGTGCGGCCGGGCGGTTGCCCAGGCCCTGTGCGGTGAGTTCGACGATGGGGTCGACGATTGCTTCCGGAGCCTCCCGCAGAGCGGCAGACAGTGTTTTCAGTATGGCACCGATGTCCGGATCGCCGGCGTGTGTGATCGCGGCCAGTGTGGCGAGGGCCAGGTCCTTGCGGGCCTCGGCCACGTCGGTGATCACCGGCATGTTGTGCGGGCCCACGACGAGGGGGCACAGGGTGATGATCGGATGCCCGACGCCGCCGAAGACTGTCGGGCGTGCGGCCCATTCGGCGGTGGCGCGGTCCTGGCAGACGACCAGCAGCAGGGCCTGCTGCCGGTACTTATTGAGCAGGTACATGTAGTAGTAGCCCCAGCTGGCGGGCTTGTCGGGGTCCTTCTTGCCCTGGGCCTCGATGGCCAGAAGGAAGGGCTCGCTGTCCTCCATTTCGATGCGCAGCAGGGTGTCGACGCGTCGTTCGAGGGGCCGGTTCTCGGTGAGGTCGGTGGGCATGACAGTGACCGAGGTGGGTGGGGCGATCGCGACCCCCAGTACCTCGGAGACGCGGCAGAACAGTCCTGGGTACTCCTGGAAGATGCGGTGCATCGCCTCGTGGGGCGAGCTGACCATGGGGTTCGTTCCTTTGGTTGCGCGGGTGGGGTGGAGGCGTTCGCGTCAGGCGGCTTCGTGTACGTCCGTACGGCAGTCGCGGCAGCACCCCGGTTCCGGAGCGCGGAAGGGCCGGTCGCATCCGTCGCACTCCTGGAGGGGTTGCGGCCGTGGTGCGGATACGGGGGCCGGAGCCGCCGGGAGCGGGGGTGGCAGGTGCGTGGTGAGGCGGTGCGCGAGGAGGCCCGCGGGTTGTTTGAGGTGTTCGGGGAGGTTGGTGGTGAGGGCGTGCCGGACGGCGTCGGGGTGGGCGTCGCGTTCCAGCCAGGCGGCTACGGCGGGAGTCAGGCGGTGGATGTCGTTCTCGGCCAGGAGCAGGCGTGGTTCGTGGCGGCGCAGGTCGACCAGGAGCTCGGCGGCCGCGCGGTGACGCTCCAGGTCGGGCACCTGCGGCTGGGGCAGCAGCGGGCGCGGGGGTTCGGATGTCCGTTGCGGTTCGGGGGCGGGTGCGAGGGCCTGCGTGTCCGGCCGGGGTGTGGGGGCAGGGGTGGGCTCCGGTGCTGGAGTGGGGGGCGTGGCCGCGGCCGGACGCCTGGGCGCCGTGCGGCGGGGACCGAGCTCGGGCCTGGGCTGCGGCTCGGACACCGGCGTGCGGCCGGCCTCGGAGCTCGGCTGGTTGTACGAGACCGTGCGGGTGACGACCTGGCCGCTGGGGAGCCGTTCCCGGGTGCGCTGCAAGTAACCGTGGGCCTCGAGTTCGCGCAGGGCAGCGGCGATACGGGTCTCGCTCTCCGGGAAGCGGTCGGCGAGGAACCTGATACTGATCTTGGCTCCGGCGGGCAGCGACTGAATGTGCGCGGCAAGTCCGATCGCGGTGAGGGACAGCTCGCGATGCTGGGTGAGGTGGTTACCGACGACCGTGAACCGGCTGGTGTGCCGGGAGTTGATGTGCACGACACCGGACGACGGCGTGGCGCTCCCACGTACGCGGGACGGGGCGCGCGAGGGCGCGGTAATCTGCTGGGTATCCATCGGGAAGGCTCGACTTCCTCGTTGGTCAGGCCCTCGATCAGGATTGCAGTCCTGGCCGGGGGCCGTCGCATGTCTGGGGTTGTTGGTCGCCGCGAGCATATGCCGACCAACCAGGCGCGAATCCAGCCGAATTGGCCAAACTCACCCGTGTGAGTGACGGGAGGTCGGGTGGGGTTGGGAAGGGTGATTTCCCCGGGTACTTCATAGACCTTTACGTCGTGCGTCATGGCGTCGCGGTGCTCCGCGTCGCAGGAAACCGGGTCGTGGAATTCCGCGACTCGGTGGCGGCGGTCACGGTACGAGGGCGAGCTCCGCCCACAGGGTTTTCCGCGGCAGAGGCGTGGAAGTGACCCCCAGCGGTCGGCCAGTGCCCCGACGATCGGTCTTGATTCCCCAGCAAGGGCTGCTCGTTGATCGCCTCGACGGTTCCCCCGCGTCACCCTGGGATCTGGAGACGGGCGGTCTCACCGGCCGAGGAACGGCTGAGGCCGCCCGGGCGGACTGCCTGAGCGGCCTCAACTCATACACGAACTATGACCGGCGTTATGAGTTGTACCGTTCGAAGAACTTCACTCGGCCGAAGGTCCAGTTACCGGGGCCGTTTCCCAACTGCCGACGGGTTCACTGAGGCTGCCGTCGCAGGACGTGCCCGGTGCGATGCCGCTCGTCTACACCGTGGTGCCGATGCTGTTCTGGCTCGGGCTGCTGACCCTCGTCACGCTGCTGGCGTTCTTCCGGCGGGACGTCGTCAGGGGGTGGGCCCCGGTGCTGGTGCTGGCCGGGATCGTGCTGGCGGCCATGAGCCTGGATCTGCTGCCGGTCGGTGCCGTGTGCCTCGGGGCGGCGCTGCTGCCGATGCGCCGGGGGCTGCCCGAGGGCGGAGAGCGGCTGGGCCGGCCTCAGGGACGACCGGGCGCGGCGCGCAGCACGGAGCAGTCCTTCTCCGAGACAGCGCCGTAGTCGATGTGGTCACCGGGACCAGCCCTGCTGCCTGCCCGCCGCCCGCCCGTCCACCTGCCGTTGAGGATCCGGCGGGCGGGCGCACTACGGAGCCGGACAGCGGGGGCATCGGAGGAGAATGGGCGAGTTTACCCACCTCCATCTCACGGCACACGCTCCGACGCCGCATTTTGTTCCTCTATGCGGCTGAACTTTTGTTGATCTGTGGCCAGTTGAGGGGTGAAGGGGCCTACCCTTCACCAGGTGAACCAGTTGATGTCCCTCGAATCAGATGCCGACCTGCCCGAGGACCCCGCCCTGCCCGGCACGCTGCCCGAACCCCTGCGGGCTGAGCTGATCGCGTTCCGGCGCGATCTGCACATGCACCCCGAGCTCGGCAACCAGGAGTTCCGCACCACCGCTGCCCTCAAGGCACGGCTGGAGAAGGCAGGGCTCCGGCCCCGGGTGCTCGCCACCGGAACCGGGCTCCTGTGTGACGTGGGTACATCGGGAGGGGCGCGAAGCTCGAACAAGGGTGGCGGTGGGCGACGGGCGGGCAGCGACACCCGGCCCATGCTCGCCCTGCGCGCGGACATCGACGCCCTGCCCATTCCGGACACCAAGGCCGGCGTCCCGTATCGGTCCACCGTCCCCGACCGGGCGCACGCCTGCGGGCATGACATTCACACGACGACCGTCCTCGGCGCCGGGCTCGTGCTCGCCGAGCTCGACCGGCAGGGGCTGCTGCCGCACCCCGTGCGGCTGATCTTCCAGCCCGCCGAGGAGGTGCTGCCCGGCGGTGCGCCCGATGCGATCGAGGACGGGGTGCTGGAAGGCGTCGGGCGGATCATCGGGGTGCACTGCGACCCGAAGGTCGACGTGGGGAGGATCGGGCTGCGGGTCGGGGCGATCACCTCCGCCTGCGACCGGCTGGAGGTCACGCTCGACGGGCCCGGCGGGCACACCGCCCGGCCGCATCTGACCACCGACCTGGTCACGGCCGCCGCCAAGGTGGCCACCGAGGTGCCCGCGCTGCTGGCGCGGCGGGTCGACGCGCGGGCCGGGCTCGCCGTGACCTGGGGGCGGCTGGAGGCCGGGCACGCGTGCAATGTGATCCCGCAGCATGCCGAGCTGTCGGGAACGGTCCGCTGCCTGGATCTGGCGGCATGGCGGGAGGCGCCGGACCTGGTCCACGCCGTGATCGACGAGGTGGCCGGAATGCACCGGGCCAAGTCGGTGATCGACTACATCCGCGGGGTCCCGCCCGTCGTGAACGATCCGGCCGTGACCGATCTGCTGGCCGCCGCGATGACCGGGCGCCGCGGATCGTATGCGATCGAGGACACCGAGCAGAGCCTCGGCGGCGAGGACTTCTCCTGGTATCTGGAGCACGTCCCGGGGGCCATGGCGCGGCTCGGGGTGCGCACGCCCGGTGACACCCGGCGCCTCGATCTGCACCGGGGCGATTTCGACGCGGACGAGGAGGCGATCACCGTTGGCGTGGAGCTTTTCACCGCCGCGGCTTTGCTCGACGGCAACCGTCCGTAACCGGACAGGTCACCCCAGGTTCGCGACGATCCGATAACGGCTTCCGTACAGGGCTTTATCTGACATCTACGCGCGTTACGATCTCGGCGAAACCAGCGCCGGAAGAGGCGCTTCGGTCAGGTTTGAAGGAGCCTTCCCTTGCGCCGGGTATCCAAGATCACCGCTGCGTGTGCCATCACCGCGGCTTTCGCGCTCACCGCCACCGCGTGCGGCAGCTCGTCCGACGAGAGCACCAGCTCCGACAAGGGTGAGATGAAGATCGGCATGGCCTACGACGTGGGCGGCCGGGGCGACAACTCGTTCAACGACTCCGCCGCGCGTGGTCTGGACAAGGCCAAGGCCGAGTTCAAGGCCCAGACGAAGGAGCTCACCGCCAAGAACGGTGAGACCCCGGCAGACCGTGAGCAGCGTCTGCAGTCGCTCGCCGAGGGCGGCTACAACCCGGTCATAGCCATCGGCTTCGCCTACAAGGACGCGGTCGACAAGATGGCCGCGAAGTACCCGAAGGTCAACTTCGGTCTGGTCGACTCGGTCTCCGACGCGAAGAACGTCGCCTCCATCGTCTTCACCGAGGAGCAGGGCTCGTACCTCGCCGGTGTCTCGGCGGCGCTGAAGTCGAAGGACGGCCAGGTCGGCTTCATCGGCGGTGTGGACCTTCCGCTGATCAAGAAGTTCGCCGCGGGCTTCCAGCAGGGTGTCCTGGACACGAACCCGAAGGCCAAGGTGCAGATCCAGTACCTGTCCACCGGTTCGGACCTGTCCGGCTTCGGCAGCCCCGACAAGGGCAAGGAAGCCGCCAAGGGCATGCTCGACAAGGGCGCGGACGTCATCTTCGCCGCCGCGGGCGGCTCGGGTGCCGGTTCGATCGAGGCCGTCGCAGGCAAGAAGGGCGCCTGGTCCATCGGTGTCGACTCCGACCAGGCCCTGGACCCGGCGCTGGCGAAGTACAAGGACACGATCCTGACCTCGGTCGTCAAGAATGTCGACGGCGGTGTCTACGACCTGATCAAGTCCGTCAAGGACGGCAAGCCGGTGACCGGCGTCCAGTCGTACTCGCTGGCCAAGGGCGGCGTCTCGCTGACCACCACGGGTGACCACCTCAAGGACATCCAGGCGAAGCTCGACGAGGCGAAGAAGAAGATCGTCGACGGCACGGTCACGGTCAAGACCACGACCTGATCCGACCCGTCGACCGGGGCCCGGGCCAGGGGGTGCCCGCGACGTTCCGCCTGATCCGCCCTTCGGGCGGACGGCGGGATGTCGCGGGCGCCCCCTGGCCGCTTCGGCTGATCGGCCGGGCCCCGATTCGCGTACGGCTTCCGGCCGGGCCCGGAACGTAGCCGTACGCGCACCATCGGTCACCTGTTATCAGGTGGCCAACGATTCGGTGGCACTACGCGCGTAGCGCGTGCCGGGCGCGGTAACTTTTTCCGCCCCCACCCCATCCCGCCCCACCGCCTCCGCCCTCCGCCCTCCGCCCTCCGCTCCTGCCAAGGAGAGTGCGCCATCAACGCGTCCAGTAGTCCCCATGCCGTGGAGCTCCGCGGCATCACCAAGCGGTTCCCCGGGGTCGTGGCCAACCACGACATCGACATCACCGTGCGCCGCGGCACCGTCCACGCTCTCGTCGGCGAGAACGGTGCCGGCAAGTCCACTCTGATGAAGATCCTTTACGGCATGCAGAAGCCGGACGAGGGCACCATCGCGGTGGACGGCGAGCAGGTCTCGTTCCACAACCCGGGTGACGCCATCGCGCGCGGCATCGGCATGGTGCACCAGCACTTCATGCTCGCCGACTACCTCACCGTCCTGGAGAACGTCGTCCTCGGCTCCGAGAAGCTGTACGGGATCGGCGACCGGGCCCGCGCAAAGATCAAGGAGATCTCGGACGCGTACGGCCTCGGTGTCCGCCCGGACGCCCTGGTCGAGGACCTCGGCGTCGCCGACCGCCAGCGCGTGGAGATCCTCAAGGTCCTCTACCGCGGCGCCCGCACCCTGATCCTCGACGAGCCGACCGCCGTCCTCGTGCCGCAGGAGGTCGACGCACTCTTCGACAACCTTCGTGAGCTCAAGGCCGAGGGCCTGACCGTCATCTTCATCTCGCACAAGCTGGGCGAGGTGCTGTCGGTCGCCGACGAGATCACCGTCATCCGGCGCGGAACGACGGTGGGCACCGCCGACCCGAAGCGCACCACGACCAAGCAGCTCGCGGAGCTGATGGTCGGCAGCGAACTGCCGTCGCCGGAGACCCGCGAGTCGACCGTCACCGACACGCCGATGCTCACCGTCGACGACCTGCGGCTGACCGCCACCGACCCGGACGGGGTGGTGCGTGCCGTGCTCGACGGCATCACCTTCACCATCCACAAGGGTGAGGTCCTCGGGATCGCGGGCGTCGAGGGCAACGGCCAGTCCGAACTGGTCGACGCGATCATGGGGATGCGCCACCTCGACACCGGCGTACTGACCCTGGACGGCGTCGACATCTCCCGGACGCCGACGCGTAAGCGCCGCGAGGACGGCATGGCGGTCATCCCCGAGGACCGCCACCGGCACGGACTGCTGCTGGAGGCCCCGCTCTGGGAGAACCGCATCCTCGGCCATGTCACCGAGCGCCCCAACAGCAAGGGCGCGTTCCTCGACCTCAAGGCCGCCCGCGCGGACACCGAGCGGATCGTGCGCGAGTACGACGTCCGTACTCCCGGCATCGAGGTCACCGCCGCCTCGCTCTCCGGCGGCAACCAGCAGAAGCTGATCGTCGGCCGCGAGATGAGCCACGACCCGAAGCTGCTGATCGCCGCGCACCCCACCCGGGGCGTGGACGTCGGCGCGCAGGCGCAGATCTGGGACCAGATCCGCGAGGCGCGTCGCGAGGGCCTGGCGGTGCTGCTGATTTCCGCCGACCTGGACGAGCTGATCGGGCTCTCCGACACCCTGCGCGTCATGTACCGCGGCCGCCTGGTCGCGGACGCCGACCCGGCGACCATCACCCCGGAGGAGCTCGGCTCGGCGATGACGGGCGCCGCCACCGGCCGCCTCGAAGCCCCGGACGAGACAGCAGCACCGAACGAGACTGCAGCGCCGGTGGAGACAGCAGTGCCGAACCAGGCGACAGCACCGGACGACTCGGCTGCCGGAAACGGAAGCGAAAGCACCGACACCGACCCCCGGGACGGGGGAGAGGACCGATGAAGAAGATCGACAAGGAGCGGCTGCTCCTGGGGATCGCGGCCCCCGTACTCGCGATCGTGGTCGCCTTCCTGGTGACCGCCCTCGTGCTGGCCGCCACCGGCAAGGAACCGTTCAGCGCGTTCGGCATCATGTTCGACTACGGGGTGAAGTCGGACAGCCAGGTCTACATCCTCAACAAGGCGACGACGTACTACCTCGCGGGTCTCGCGGTGGCCGTCGGCTTCCGGATGAACCTCTTCAACATCGGAGTCGACGGCCAGTACCGCCTCGCCGCCTTCTTCGCCGCCGCCGTCGGTGGCGCGCTGACCCTGCCGGGCGCCCTCCAGATCCCGCTGATCATCCTCACCGCGATGATCGTCGGCGCGATGTGGGCCGGTATAGCCGGCGTCCTCAAGGTCACCCGGGGCGTCAGCGAGGTCGTCTCGACGATCATGCTGAACGCCATCGCGACTGCCATCATCGGCTATCTGCTCCAGCAGGGCCGCCTCGGTCACCTCGACGAGGCCGGCACGAAGATCTCCACCACCCCGCTCCCGGAGTCCTCGCACTTCTTCGAGTTCCCGACCACCCCTTCGCCCGTCTGGGGCTTCATCGTGGTCGCGGTCGTCGCAGGCATCGCCTACTGGTTCACGCTCTCGCGCACCCGGTTCGGCTTCGATCTGCGTACGGTCGGCCAGTCCGGCTCCGCGGCCGAGGCCAGCGGCGTCAACGTCAAGAAGATGGTCGTCACGTCGATGCTGATCTCCGGCGCGGTGGCCGGTCTGGTCGGCATGCCGACGCTGCTCAACGACAGCTACGAGTACAGTGGCGACTTCCCCATCGGCATCGGCTTCACCGGTATCGCCATCGCCCTCCTCGGCCGCAACCACCCCGTCGGCATCGCGCTCGGCGCGCTGCTCTGGGGCTTCCTGGAGCGCGGAACCGGAAAGCTCGAGTTCGAGGGGTACGACAAGGAAATCGTCGGCGTCATCCAGGGCGTCATCGTCCTGTGCGTCGTCATCGCCTACGAAGTCGTCCGTCGCTACGGACTCAAGCGCCAGCAGAGCAAGGTCGGCGCGGAACTCGCCGCACAGGCCGCCCGTAACTCCGACCAGCAGGAGGTGTCGGCGTGACCGCCACGGCGACTTCCACCCCGCCGCCCGCGGCCACCAAGGTCTCCGGTGGCAAGGACGGCCTCACCCGCCTCTCCTTCCCCGTCGTTCTGCTGATCGTCGCGGGCGTGCTACTCGCGCTGTCCGCGGTACGCGCCATCACCGGCGCCCAGGACGTCACCTCGGCCGGGCAGATCAGCGCGGCGCTCGCGATGGCCGTGCCGATCGGGCTCGCCGGTCTCGGCGGCCTGTGGGCCGAGCGGGCCGGTGTGGTCAACATCGGCCTCGAAGGCATGATGATCCTCGGTACGTTCTTCGGTGCCTGGGCCGGCTGGCAGACCAACCCCTGGCTCGGCGTGCTGGCCGGTGTCATCGGCGGCATGCTCGGCGGGCTGCTGCACGCCGTCGCGACCGTCACCTTCGGCGTCGACCACATCATCTCCGGTATCGCCATCAACATCCTGGCGCTCGGCTTCACCACCTACTTCGCCAAGCTCTGGTTCAACTCGGGCGAGGCGGCGGCCAAGGGCGGCAGCCCCAAGCAGTCGCCACCGTCCGACGACATCACCTCGGTGACGATCCCCGGCCTGTCCGACTGGCTGCACTCGATCGAGAAGCACCACTGGTTCTTCGTCTCCGACGTGGCCGGTGTCATCGGCGGTCTGGTCACCAATGTGTCGCTGCTGACGGTTCTGGCCGCGGTCCTCTTCGCCGTGACCTTCTTCGTCCTGTGGAAGACCTCGTTCGGGCTGCGGCTGCGTTCCTGCGGCGAGAACCCGATCGCCGCCGAGTCGCTCGGCGTGAACGTCTACCGCTACAAGTACATCGCGGTGATCATCTCCGGCGGCATGGCCGGACTCGGCGGCGCCTTCCTCTCCCTGGTCACCTCGCACATCTACAACGAGGGCCAGACCGGCGGCCGCGGATACATCGGTCTCGCCGCGATGATCTTCGGTAACTGGCGGCCCGGCGGACTCGCCATGGGCGCGGGCCTGTTCGGCTTCGCCGACGCGCTCCAGCTGCGCAACGGCGGCGAGTCCGTCCACGCGCTGCTGCTCCTGCTGGTGGTCGTGCTGGCCTTGCTCGCCGTCTGGAAGCTCTACCGCAAGAGCTTCGTCCAGGGTGCAGTCAGCGCCGTCATCGCCGCCGCTGTACTGGTCTGGTACCTCGCCACGGACACGGTGCCCACCGAGTTCGTGAGCGCCACCCCGTACATCGTCACGCTGCTCGTCCTCTCGCTCTCCGCGCAGCGGCTGCGGATGCCGAAGGCGGACGGCATGCGGTACCGGAAGGGCCAGGGCAAGTGACCGCGGCCGGCGACGTCGACTGGGACGCCCTGCGCGCCGCTGCCCGGGACGCCATGTCCCGGGCGTACGCCCCCTACTCGGGCTACCCGGTCGGCGTCGCGGCGCGCGTCGACGACGGCCGCACGGTGGTCGGCTGCAACGTCGAGAACGCCTCGTACGGACTCGGCCTGTGCGCCGAGTGCGGCCTGGTCTCGCAGCTGAACGCCACCGGCGGCGGCCGGCTGACCCACTTCACCTGTGTGGACGGGGCGGGCGAGATCCTGGTCCCCTGCGGCAGGTGCCGTCAGCTGCTGTACGAGTTCGGCGGACCGGAGCTCGTCCTGGAGACCCCGGACGGTCTCCGTACGCTCGACGAGATGCTGCCGCAGGCGTTCGGGCCGGACCATCTCAGGTAGAACTTTGCTTTCGGATCAGGCCGGATCAGGGTGCGCGCCAGTACCCGCGAGCCCGGCCTGATCCGAAAGAACAGGCCCAGAACTCCCGTGGCCCTCCTGAAACTTCGGGAGGGCCACACCCGTTTCCACCCTCTATGCGCGTAGAGTCATTCGGGACTCTTGCGCACGTACCGGCCGGAAGGACACCCAGGACATGGACGCCATCTCCGTCATCCGCACCAAGCGGGACCGCGGCGAGCTGAGCCCCGAGCAGATCGACTGGGTCATCGACGCATACACCCGAGGCGAGGTCGCCGACGAGCAGATGTCCGCGCTGGCCATGGCGATCCTGCTGAACGGCATGAACCGTACGGAGATCGCCCGCTGGACCGCCGCCATGATCGCCTCCGGCGAGCGGATGAACTTCGACGCGCTCTCCCGCCCCACCACCGACAAGCACTCCACCGGCGGCGTCGGTGACAAGATCACCCTGCCGCTCGCCCCGCTGGTCGCCGCCTGCGGCGCCGCCGTGCCGCAGCTCAGCGGCCGCGGTCTCGGCCACACCGGGGGCACGCTCGACAAGCTGGAGTCCATCCCCGGCTGGCGCGCCCACCTCTCGAACGCCGAGATGCTGAACGTCCTGGACACCACCGGCGCCGTGATCTGCGCCGCCGGTGACGGGCTGGCCCCCGCCGACAAGAAGCTGTACGCGCTCCGCGATGTCACCGGTACCGTCGAGGCCATCCCGCTGATCGCCAGCTCGATCATGTCCAAGAAGATCGCCGAGGGCACCGGGGCGCTCGTCCTGGACGTCAAGGTCGGCTCCGGCGCCTTCATGAAGACCATCGAGGACGCGCGCGAACTGGCCTCCACCATGGTCGCGCTGGGCAGCGACAGCGGCGTACGGACGGTCGCGCTCCTCACCGACATGGCCACCCCGCTCGGCCTGACCGCGGGCAACGCTCTGGAGGTGCGCGAGTCGGTGGAGGTCCTGGCCGGCGGCGGCCCGAAGGACGTCATCGACCTCACCCTCGCCCTGGCCCGCGAGATGCTGGACGCGGCCGGGCTCAAGGACGCCGACCCGGAGAAGGCCCTGGCCGACGGCTCCGCGATGGACGTCTGGCGCCGGATGATCTCCGCCCAGGGCGGCGACCCGGACGCCGCGCTCCCGGTCGCCCGCGAACAGCACGTGGTCACGGCACCGTCCTCCGGCGTACTGACCCGCCTGGACGCGTACGACATCGGCGTCGCCGCCTGGCGCCTCGGCGCGGGCCGGGCCCGCAAGGAGGACCCGGTGCAGGCGGGTGCGGGCATCGAGCTGCACGCCAAGCCGGGCGACCCGGTGACCGAGGGGCAGCCGCTGCTGACGCTCCACACGGACACCCCGGAGAAGTTCGACTACGCACTGAAGGCCCTGCCCTCCGCGTACGACATCGCCCCGGCCGGTACGGACTTCACGGCCACCCCCGTGGTGCGGGAACGTATCGCCTGACCTGCGGCTTACTCGTCCGGGTGAACGGGACCGGTGGACTGCCGCCGGTCCCGTTCGGCATGCTGGACTCGGTGACGCACCGATAGAGGAGACCGCCATGAGCGCACTCACCGTCGACCCCGCGCCGGGCCACGGCCAGGACTGGGACGACCTCGTCCGGATCTGGGAGGAGACGGACGCACCCGAGGGCTGCAAGGTGGAGATCATCGAGGGGATCGTCACCGTGTCGCCACCGCCGTCCAAGGACCACAACACCACCGCGGAACTGCTGCAGCGCAGGCTCTACACCGTGATTCCGGAGGACTGGGGGATCTATCAGACCCTCGGTGTCGCCGTGCCGGGCCGGGCCGGGCTCTACGTCCCCGATCTCGTCGTCGTGCCGCGTGCCGTGGCGACCGGGCCGGGCAACCGCGTACCGGCGGAAGAGGCCCGGCTCGTCGTCGAGATCACCTCGCAGGCCAACGCCAACCACGACCGCATCGGCAAGGCACACGGGTACGCGAAGGCCGGTGTCGAACTCTTCCTGCTCCTGGACCCCTGGCACTCCGGCCGCCCCACCGCCACCTTGTACGGGGAACCCGCCGACGGCACCTACCGGGTCCTGGACGCGGTCGAGTACGGGGAAAAGCTGACGCTTCCCGAGCCGTTCGCACTGGTACTGGACACCGGGGTCTTCCCGGCCGGCTGAGAAGCGATGCCGCACCGGTCCCGTCGTTGCGCGAACGGCCCGCCAGGACGGAGTGATCCGTCCTGGCGGGCCGCCGTCATGCGTCGCCGCCGGGGTGCCTACTTGCCGAAGTAGGCGTGGTAGATCGACACCGACGATGTGTTGCCCTGCTTGTCCGTGACCTTGGCCCTGAAGGAGATCGACTTCCCCTTGGCCGGGTTCTTCACGGAGATCCTGCCGGACTTGACCGTGACCTTCTTCCAGGTCTTGCCGGCGTTGTAACTGACATAAACCGTCAGCGACTTGAGGTTCTTTCCGGCGGCCGCACCCTGCACCTTCACCGGCACCGACGCGGTCCGGCCGGCCGTGACCTTGCTGTCCAGCGTGACAGGGGGCGTGAACCGCACCGTGGAGGCGGGAAGTTGGACGAACTCGCTGGTCTTCTTCGACCGGAACGTCCAGCTCGCGTCGATCCGGGTGGAGACGGCGGAGATCCTCACGTTGCGCTGCACCGAGGTCGTCACCTTGTAGTCGGCGACGCCGGACGGCACGGTGAAGGGGATATCGCCCTCCAGCGGGTCCTTGTTCTGGGCGAACTTGGCGCCGTTGCGGTACAGGACGGTCTTCACCGAGCTGTACGCGGACCTGCCGATGTTCCCGTTGCCGTCGGCCACGAGCGGCAGGACGCCGAGGATCTCGTTGCCCTTGCGGAAGAACCCGTACCCCTCGGGGAGCGCGGGGCCGAACACCGCGGTGTTCACCCGCTTCCGGTACGTCTTGCCCGCCTTGAGGGTCTGCGAGTCACCGAGCGAGTAACCCGCCTCGGCGTCCGGGAAGCGGTCCCGCTTGCCCCGCTGTTCGAAGTCGAAGTTCCACTTCACCTTGTCGGCGGTGGAGACATAGACGGTCTGGGTCCCGGGGGCCGGCTGCCCCGTCGACGTGGCCCAGCCCCCGTCCATGTCGGGCAGCGTGCCCCAGGCGGTGATCGATCCGGTCTTGCCCTTGCCGGACGCGCCGAGACCGATCGTGACCTTCGCCAGCTGGCTGCTGGTGAACTTCCGGGTGTAGCCGGTCGCCGCCTGCGTCACCGGACCGCCGACCGTCACGTCGTAGCGGGTCGAGGAACCCTTGGCCCAGGTGCCGAGCCAGTGCTGGGAGAGCGAGCCGTCGGTGACCTTCGGGCCGACGTGCGCGGTACGGAAGCCCTTGTACGAGTTCAGCACCCAGCCGAAGCCGGCACCGCTGTCCTTGCTGTCGAGCTGGAGGTCGGGGGCGGCCAGCAGGGACTTCGTGCCGGTGGCGGGAAGCGTGAACGTCACCGGCTTCGTCTTCCGGGCGTCCAGCGTCACGGTGAGGTTCTTGGTGACGTCCAGCTTCGGCTGGGTGATCCAGTCGGTGCCCTTGGCCATGTCGTTCGGGTCGACGTAGACGGACGAGTTCAGCACGTAACCGCCCTTGGGGACACGGACCTTTGCCGTCCCGTCGGGGCCCGCCGGGTTCAGCCAGACGCCGGCCGCGGTGCCGGAGAGGCCGCAGAGAGTGTTGTCGTAGTACGTGGCGGGCTTGCCGTCACGCCCGATGTTCTTGATCGTGACGTCGTACGACTCGATCTCCCGCTCGACCGCGGCCGCGGTGCGGACGCTCTGCCCGCCGCCGGTGGCGACGACATACGCGGAGTAGGCGCCGTCCGCCGTGCCGCCGAGTTTCGTGTTCACGGTGAGCGGTACCTCGGCCGTGCCGCCCGCCGGGACGGTGACGTGCTCGGTGCCGAGGGTGAAGAAGCCGGCCGGGGCCGGCTTGCCCTTCGGGCCGGTGGCGGTCAACGCGAGGTCGAGGGTGACATCGGTCGTCCCGAGGTTGCGGTACGTCACCTGCTTGGTGACCGGCGCGTCATCGGTGTGCGGCCACTGCTGCACCCCGAAGCCGACCGAGACCGGGTCGGCGATGACGGTCTGGGCAATCGCCCTGTCGACGGCGATCCTGCCCGTGCCCTGCTCGAACGGCGTGTACGCGCCCGGCTTGGTGGAGGCCGCCAGCGCGCCCTTCAGCTCGGTGTTCCTCCACTCCGGGTGCTCCTGCTTGAGCAGCGCCGCGGCGCCCGCGGCATGCGGGGCCGCCATCGACGTGCCGGAGATCGTCAGATAGCCGGGCGGGTTCTGGCCGACCTCCTGGTCGATCACGGAACCGGGTGAGGCGGCCGCCGTGATGTCCACGCCGGGTGCGGTGACATCGGGCTTGATGCCGCCGTCGCCGACGCGCGGTCCGCGGCTGGAGAATTCCGCCAGCTTGTTGTTGTCGTCGACAGCGCCGACGGTCAGTGCGGCGTCCGCACTGCCCGGGGAGCCGACCGTGCCTGCGCCGTCGCCCTCGTTGCCCGCCGAGATGGCGAACAGGACGCCCTTGTCGGCCGACAGCTTGTTGACCGCTGCTTCGAGCGGGTCGATGTCGGGGCTGTCGGGGCCGCCGAGACTCAGGTTGATGATGTCGGCGCCCTGCGCGACCGCCCACTCCATGCCGGCCAGGATGCCGGAGTCCCCACCGAAGCCGTTGTCGTCGAGGACCTTGCCCTCGAGCAGCTTGGCGTCCGGTGCGACCCCCTTGAACCTGCCGCCCGACTTGGCGCCCGTACCGGCCGCGATCGAGGACACATGGGTGCCGTGCCCGAACCGGTCCTTGGTGTCGGGCGACTCGGAGAAGTTCTTCGTCTCGAGGATCTGCCCCTTGAGGTCCGGGTGGGTGGCGTCCGCACCGGTGTCCAGGACCGCGATCTTGATGCCCTTGCCGGTGTAACCGGCCTTCCAGGCGGTCGGCACACCGATCTGCGGCACGCTCTTGTCGAGGCTCGCCCGGCGCACCCCGTCCAGCCAGACCCGGTCGATGCCGGCCGCGGTGGTGCGCTGGGCGCCCCGGGAGGCCTTGCTGGTGAGCGCCTGCCAGATGTCCTTGGCGTCGCTCTTCGGAGTGGTCACCGACTGGGCGTTCAGCGACTTCAGGGTCCGGACGACCCGGGTGGCGCCCGCGTCCCGGACGTCCGCCTTCGCGGCGGCGGCCTGCGCGCCCTTGTAACCGACGATCAGCTTCAGGCCGGTGTGCTGGGCCCGGCGGTTCTCCGGACGGTTCAGCTCGGTGACGTCGAACAGGCGGCGGTCCAGCTTGCCGGAACTGATCAGCCGGTGGGCGTCAGCCGGTATGAGCAGGGTGTGCCCGTCATGTATCTGCCGCTGCACGGGTATCTGCTCGCGCCCCTTGGCGGGACGGAAGTCCACGACTCGGCCCTTCGCGTCCACCGAGACTCGGTCGCCGGTGATCAGCGTCAGCTGATGCCGGGTCACGGACTTGGTTCCGGTGGCCGGACGGGCCTGCTCCGGCTGCGCCATGGCCGGGGTGGTCATCCCGGCCGCGAGCGCCACAGCGGCTGCCGTGGCGATGGTCGAAACACACGCGTTTCTCACGTGTCTGCGCAACTCTCCCCCTGAAGAATGAGGTGGTCTCTCGGAACCGTTCACCGGCACGCACTGATGTGGCATCGGTGGTCGTCGGTTCACGTACCTAGAGGGGAAATTGGCCTCACGGGTTCACACGAGTGCTGCTGCTGAACGTAGTTGACGGAAATGCGTCGATTCGCGGTGGGGGTAGGCCGATGGACCTGACGTGTGGATGGGGCGGACAGCAGGTCGGCGCCGGAGAGGAAGAGCGCGACGGCGCACCGATGAGTTTCGGCCGCCGGGCCGGTCTCCCTGATGTGGAATCCAAGACCCCGATCGTTCTCGTCGTCACCGGCCGCGTCACACGCGCGGCCGTGCCGGGACTCTGCGCCGAGCTGGAGGCGCTGCTCCACGACCCCGAGGGGGCCGCCCGTGACCCGGACGCGGGGGTGGACTGTGATGTGGGCGGGGTCGTACAGGCGGATCTGGCCCTGGTCGAGGCGATAGCGCGGCTGGGGCTCATCGCGCGCCGGGCGGGCGGCCGACAGTTGCGGCTGCGCAATGTGCCGCCCGGACTGCAGCATCTGCTGGACCTGGTGGGGCTGGCCGATGTGGTGGACCTGGGGGAGCGGGGCTGAGGTGCCCGGCCCCACTCCCCGCAGTCAGCCCGCCCGCGCGCAGACCACCGCCACCAGGGGGGCCGCCGAGGCCGGGGGGTGCGGTGCAGGCGTCGCATTCGCGTCGCCTGCGCAGGCGACGTCATACCAGTGCTCCGGCTGCGGTCCCGGTTCGGCGCCGGGGGCAGGGGGAGAGACCGGGCCGGGCCCTTCGGTGGCGACGGGCTCACCCAGCCACTGCGTGACCACCCAGCCGCCGAGCGCCAGCACCACCCAGCCCGCCACCAGCGCGTGTCGCAGCCGCGGCCGCCGCGTCACGCCGCCTCGGCCGCGAGGTGGTCGGGCAGGCCGAAGAGCGGGAACCAGCGGGGCGCGTCGAGGAAGCAGTGCAGGCCGGTGATCGCACCGTCCGAGATGTCGATGACCTGCACTGCCCACGGTACGAATCCCGGACCGTCCGGATCCGGCTTGTAGTGCGCGAACGCCGGGGTGCCGTTGGCTATGGTCGCCACCAGGCGGGAACCCGCGCAGCCCGCACCGAGGGTGCGCATGAAGCCCGTGATGTCGTCGTGCCCCTGCAGCCAGAGGTCGAACGGCGGCATGGTCATCACGGCGTCCTCGTGGAGCAGCGCGGTCAGCGCCGTCATGTCGTAGCCCTCGAACGCCGCGACGTACCGCTCAAGGAGCCCTCGCTGCTTCTCGTCGAGCGGATCAGCGGTGTCGGTGGCCGCGCTCCGATGGTCCGTGAGCGTGGCCCGCGCCCGCTGCAGGGCGCTGTTGACCGAGGCGACCGACGTGCCGAGCAGTTCGGCGACCTCGCTCGCCTTCCACGCCAGCACCTCGCGCAGGATCAGCACGGCACGCTGCCTGGGCGGCAGATGCTGCAGCGCGGCGACGAACGCCAGCCGCACCGACTCCCGCGCCACCGCCGCCTCCGCCGGGTCGGCCACCGACGGCAGGATCCGCCCGTCCGGCATCGGCTCCAGCCAGGTGTTCTCCGGGAGCGGGTTGAGCGCGGCCTGGGCGAGCGGTGTCGGGTCCGTCAGGTCGACCGGGCGGGCCCGCTTCTTCCCCGCGTTCAGCATGTCCAAGCAGACGTTGGTGGCGATCCGGTACAGCCAGGAGCGCAGCGAGGAACGGCCCTCGAACGTGTCGAAGTTCCGCCAGGCGCGCACCAGCGTGTCCTGTACCGCGTCCTCCGCGTCGAAGGCGGAGCCGAGCATGCGGTAGCAGTAACCGGTGAGCTCGACCCGGTGTCCCTCCAGGCGGCTGTCGATATCCGCCGGTGCCGTCAGATCACTCATCGTTCCACCCCTGTTGTGCTGTGACGCCGCTCACTTCGTTACTTCGGAAGCTACCGCAGGCCACTGACAACGGAGGGCGGGAAGCGCCGAAGCCGCCCGCTCTCCGGCCACGTCCCCGGTTCCGGTCACGTTCCGGGCTTGCGCCCGTACACGTACACGTCGTCGCCGTTCTTCAGCAGGTTCCAGTACGTCCTCGCGTCCGCGTCCCGCATGTTGACGCAGCCGTGCGAGCCGGGCGGGTTCCACATCTTCAGATTCACCGAGTGGAACGCCTGCCCGCCGTCGAAGAACTGGGAGTACGGCATCCACACGTGGTAGACCGACGACCAGTGCTTGATGTGCCGCATGTAGATCTTCTTCGAACCGGTGCGCGTCTCGTACCCGTTCCGCCCGCTGCGGATCGGCACCGGACCGAACTTCAGCTTCGATCCGTCCTGGATCCAGCTCAGTTGCCGGGTCAGGTCCACACACGCGATGCGCCCCTTGTTCGTGGGGCACTTCTTGTCCTTGTTGGGGTTCTTGCCGGCCGCCTTCTGGGCCGTGAGCGTCTTCATCGTCTGCCAGGTGACCGGTCCCGCGTACCCGATGTCAGGGGTGACCCCGTAGGTGCGCTGGAAGGACTGGATCGCCTTGCAGTCGGCGGCCGACTGCTTCCCGTCGACCGGCCGGTTCAGATAGTTCTCGACCTGCTTCTGGTACGGCCCGGTGGATGTGGTGCAGGAGGACGCCGCCTGCGCCGCCGTGCCACCGCCCAGGACGAGCGCCGACGCCGCCGTCAGCCCGGCGACGGACAGCGCGACCGCACGCCGCGTCCGGACTCCCCGTATTTTCCCTACGACTGCCATGTACGCCGACTTCCCTTCGCGTCGAGTTGCGTTGATTACGCCTGATAGACGCGCGAAGGGGAGCTGGTGGTTGTGCGGGTGTATGTCTCAGTTCTGTACTGAAGCCATCGGGACGAGGCGCCGCCGCTCGGCGCGGGCGATGCGCGACCCGTACAGCGTGATCGAGACGACGCCGAGGACCGCGAGCAGACCCAGCGTCACCGTGCCCGCCCAGCCACCGGAGTGGAAGGCGATCGCGCCGAGCGTGCCGCCCGCGCTGGAGCCCAGGTAGTACGCGGACTGGTAGAGCGCCGATGCCTGCGCCCGGCCGGTCGTCGCGGTCCGGCTCACGGACGACGAGGCGACTGCGTGCCCGGCGAAGAAGCCGGCCGTGATCAGGACCAGACCGAGAAGTACGGCGATCAGCTGGTCGGCGAGGGAGAGCAGCAGACCGGTGGTGGTGGTGGAGACGGCCAGGTAGAGGGCGCCCCGCCGGCCGAGCCGTGCGACGAGCCTGCCCGCCGCCGCCGACGACACCGTACCGACGAGGTAGACCAGGAAGATCGAGCCGATGACGCCCTGCGGGAGGTTGAAGGGCTCCCCGACCAGCCGGTAGCCGATCACCGTGTAGACCGCGCCGAACACCGTCATGAACAGTGCGCCGATCGCGTACAGCCTGCGCAGCAGCGGGTCGGCGAGGTGCCCGCCCACCGTCTTGGCCAGGGCCTTCGGGTTCAGCGTGCCGGGCGTGAAGTGACGGGCCCTCGGGATCATGACGTGGAAGACGACCGCGCAGGCCACGGCCAGCAGCCCGACCGCGCCGAGCGCCGCCCGCCAGCCCCACAGCTGGGCGATCCAGCCGGTGAGGATGCGGCCGCTCATGCCGCCGATGCTGTTGCCCGCCACGAACAGTCCGATCGCGGCGACCAGCGCCCTCGGCCGCACCTCCTCGGCGAGGTACGCCATCGCGGAGGCGGGAAGTCCGGCGAGGGCCGCGCCCTGGACGGCGCGCAGGGCGATCAGCCAGCCCAGCGAGGGGGCGAAGGGGACGAGAAGCCCGACCAGTACCGCGACCGTCAGCGACGCGGTCATCATCTGCCGCCGCCCGAACCGCTCGGAGAGCGCGCTCATCGGCAGCACGCACAGCGCCAGCGCACCCGTGGCCGCCGAGACCGTCCAGCTGGCCTGTCCGGCCGTGGCGCCGAATCCGGCGGAGACGGCGGGCAGCAGGGCCTGGGTGGAGTAGAGGAGTGCGAACGTCGCGACACCGGCGGCGAAGAGCGCGAAGCTCATCCGGCGGTAGCCGGGCCGGCCCGGCTCCAGCCGGTCAGGGGAGGAAACGGGCGCGACGGGCGATGACGGGGCTGAGGCGTCCAGCGTGAGCGTGGACGCCTTGGTACTGGCAGGAGGCATACCTCGAAAGTAGGTCTCTCCGATTCATGCGTCCAATGCACGAACTTGCGATAATCAATCCCATGGCGCATGAACACAGCTCACAGCCTCGGCTGTCACCGAGTAGTTACGAAGAAGACATTCGCGCAGTGCTCGCGCCGCGGCTCGCGTACTTCGAGGCGGTGGCCCGCCACGAGCATGTGACGCGCGCCGCGCACGAGCTCGGTGTCCCGCAGTCCACGCTGTCGCGGGCCATGGTCAGGCTGGAACAGGACCTGGGCGTCGCCCTGTTCGCCCGCAAGGGCCGTACCGTCTCGCTCACCCCCGCGGGCCGCACCTTCCTGGGCTCCGCCGAGCGGGCCCTCACCGAGGTGGAGCGGGCCGCGGACTCGGTGCGGGCGGACGCCGACCCGACGGCGGGCAAGGTCGCCTTCGGCTTCCTGCACACCATGGGCTCCGAGACCGTCCCCGCCCTGCTCCGCGCCTTCCGCGCCGACCACCCCCGGGTCCGCTTCCAGCTCGTGCAGAACTACGGCGAGGCGATGATCGAACGCCTCCGGGCCGGCGGCCTCGACCTCTGCCTCACCTCCCCCGTCCCGGACGCCCCCGACCTGGTCGCCCGCCGCCTCGACGAGCAGCGGCTGCGTCTGGTCGTCCCGGAGGACCACCGCCTCGCCTCCCGCAGGCGGATCCGCCTGGTGGAGGCGGCGGACGAGGCATTCGTCACCCTTGAACCCGGCTACGGCCTGCGGCGGATCACCGACGACCTGTGCGCGGAGGCGGGCTTCACGCCACGTGTCGCCTTCGAGGGCGAGGAGGCGGAGACCCTGCGCGGCCTGGTCGCGGCGGGCCTGGGCGTCGCCCTGCTGCCGCCCCCGGCAGTGGCCCGCCCGGGCGTGGTCGAACTGACGGTCACGGCGCCCCGCGCGGCCCGCGAGATCGGCGTGGCCTGGCTGGACGGCCACCCGGACACACCTCCGGTGGCGGCGTTCAAGCAGTTCCTGCTGTCGCGCCGGGGGCACCTGCTGCCCGACTGACCCGCGGCCGGGGATGCGGCGCCGGAGCCGTCCGCACCGTCCTAAGACCTCAGCGACCGCCCGAAGCCGGCAGCCAGCGGCATCCGCAGCCCCAGGGGCGGCGGCGCCGCCAGGGCGTCGGCGACCGGGCGGGCGTAGGCCCGGCCGAACAGTGATCCCCGGACGAAGTCCACGGCCAGTGCCACCACTTCGGACCGGTGCTGGCGCAGGCTGTGACCGTCCGAGTGGACCTCGAAGCGGCAGGTGTCCCGGTTGGTCTTCTTGGCACGCTGGGCCAGCCGGAACGACAGCTCCGGGTCGGACCGGTTGTCGTTCGTGCCGTGGACGAGCAGTACCTGGCGGCCCAGCAGGTGCTTCACCGGTTCCGGTTCCGCCGAGGCTTCCCCGGGCAGCCAAGGCGCCATCGCCAGAACGGAGGTGACCGCCGCGTGGCCACCCGCGCGCAGCGCCGCCCGGCCGCCCATGCCGTGGCCGGCCAGGCAGACGGGGATGTCGCCGTAGCGTCGTACGACCTCCTCCACCGCCCACTCCGCGTCCGCCGCGAGCTGCGCGTCCGTGGCGTTCCAGCCCCGGCAGCGGTAGTGCACGACATGCGCGGCCAGCCCGTCGTCCTGGCCCGCGCGGGCCAGGGTCCGGGCGAGCGGCAGCTGCAGTGCGTACGCCAGGGAGGAAGGGCGGCGGCGCGAGTCGGCCTCGCCGTCCGGGAGCAGCAGGACCACTCCGCTGACCGCAGGTTGTGCTCCGGCCGTTTTCACGGCCCGTCCCAGCCTCGGAGCAGGCAGGGGAATTGCGCGCTGTCCCATAGCAGAACAGTGTCAGAAGAAGAGATGTACTCCACCCCTATTCGCGGTCACTGTTACGCATCGGTGGGCAGCGCTCTACGCGCGTAGGCGCTACAGTGCCCAGATGATGAGCCCGACCCTCCATGTGCCCGACACCGACCAGATCCGACGCGCCCCCAAGGTGCTGCTCCACGACCACCTCGACGGCGGTCTGCGCCCCGGCACGATTGTCGACCTGGCCCGTGACGCGGGCTACGAAGCCCTTCCCGAGACCGAGCCGGACAAGCTCGGCATCTGGTTCCGCGAGGCGGCCGACTCCGGCTCGCTGGAGCGTTACCTGGAGACGTTCGCCCACACCTGTGCCGTCATGCAGACCCGGGACGGCCTGTTCCGGGTGGCTGCCGAGTGCGCCGAGGACCTGGCCGCGGACGGTGTCGTGTACGCGGAGGTGCGATACGCCCCCGAACAGCACCTGGAATCCGGGCTGACCCTCGAAGAGGTCGTCGAGGCGGTCAACGAGGGCTTCCGCGAAGGCGAGCGCCGGGCCCGTCGGGACGGCAACCGGATCAGGGTGGGCGCCCTGCTCACCGCGATGCGGCACGCCGCGCGTTCCCTGGAGATCGCGGAACTCGCCAACCGCTACCGCGACCAGGGCGTCGTCGGCTTCGACATCGCGGGCGCCGAGGCGGGCTTCCCGCCCACCCGCCACCTCGACGCCTTCGAGTACCTCAAGCGCGAGAACAACCACTTCACCATCCACGCGGGCGAGGCCTTCGGTCTGCCGTCGATCTGGCAGGCGCTCCAGTGGTGCGGCGCCGACCGCCTCGGCCACGGCGTCCGCATCATCGACGACATCGAGGTCGCCGAGGACGGCAGCGTGACGCTCGGCCGCCTCGCCTCGTACGTACGGGACAAGCGCATCCCGCTGGAGATGTGCCCGACCTCCAACCTTCAGACCGGCGCCGCCGCCTCGTACGCCGACCACCCCATCGGGCTGCTGCGGAAGCTCCATTTCCGCCTCACCGTGAATACGGACAACCGGCTGATGAGTGGTACGAGCATGAGCCAGGAATTCGAGCGGCTGACCGAGACCTTTGGGTACACGCTCGACGACATGCAGTGGTTCACCGTCAATGCGATGAAATCAGCGTTCATTCCTTTCGATGAACGTCTCGCGATGATCAATGACGTGATCAAGCCCGGATATGCCGAGCTGAAGTCCGAGTGGCTTTTCGAGCAGACCGCTGCGACCAGCGGCTCTTCGTCCCCCGCGGGCTGATTCGCGGTCTGCGCCGAACGGCCGGGACGATCAAATCCCGGCCGTTCGGCCTATCCGGCATGTTTGCGGGACGGGTTGTGGGCTGACTAGTTTGCAGAGCCGCTCACATCCACTTCTCCAAGGATGAATTCCACATGAAGCAGTCTGCTGCCAGGACTCTCGGTGTCGCCGCTCTCGGCGCCGCTTTCGCCGCTGCCGCCGCCGGTACCGCTTCCGCGTCCGCGCTGCCCGTCGGCGCTGCGTCCGCGCTGCCCACCCCCAAGCTCTCGGCTCCGCTCGAGCAGGGAGGCGCCCCGTTCGGCTCCGCGCTGGGGACCGCCACCCGGAGCGTGCCGGTCCAGGACACGGCCACCAAGCTTCTCGGCAGCGGTCAGACGAAGGTCGTCCACGACGCCACCTCACCGCTGGGGGGCCTGCTCGGCGGACTGCCCGCAGGCGGTGTGAAGGCCAACGGTCTGTCGACCAACGGTCTTCCGCTCGGCGGCTGACCCCGCGCACCCACGCACACGTGGGGCGGACACCCGGCCAGGGTGTCCGCCCCACGTGTGCGTCCAGGGACCAGGGGATGTCCGGCCAGGATCCGCCGGACGCCCCCCAAGGGCCGTCCCGCAATCCCTGGTGGGTGCACGACGACAGCTACGGCACCTCGCTGCGTTGTCGAGACGTCCGAATACACCCAGTATGAGGACGCTCCTCCGCCTTGCGATGCACCGCATCTGACGCCGTGCGCTGATCCACCGGGGATTCCGGGACAGCCCTTACCAGTCGGTCGCCGCCGACGAGTTCTCGGCCGGCAGCAGCAGCCACAGCGCCAGGTAGAGCAGGAACTGCGGGCCGGGCAGCAGGCAGGAGACCAGGAAGATCACGCGCATGGTCCCGGCGGACGTGCCGAAGCGCCGTGCCAGCGCTGCGCACACTCCGCCGATCATGCGTCCGTCACGGGGGCGGGCAAGTGCGGCCATGGTGGGCTCCTTCGTGAACCGTCTGCTAGTGCCCCTCCCGGCAAGCTTTGCCCCGTCGCGTCGGGCAAACATTGCCGGTCACGGCACGGGGAGCAGCTCCGTTGTGCTCCCGATGTCTCCATGGTGGCTCCGTGAACGGGGGCAAGCGTCGCTCTACGGTGCGATACCGACCCTGGAAATCGTCGGGGTCGACCCCTGAGAGCCTTCCTCCCGCTGGCGGGGAATTGCTCCCCGCACCAGTTGCTCCTGCTTCCGGCGGCGCAGCCGCTTCCGGAACACCGGCACCACCAGCAGATGGGCCGACGCCACCCCGACCGTGTTCAGCAGCAGCGAGTCGACGTCGACGACCTGCCCCGGCACTCCGGTCTGCGCCAGCTCGATGGTCAGCGAGATCAGCGACCCGGCGGCGACGGTACGCGCCAGCGAGGCCCACGGGGAGACGTAGAGCCGGCCCCCGGCCATCGGCAGCAGCACTCCCAGCGGTGCCAGCAACAGCAGTCCCTCACCGATCCGGTGCGCCGCCTCGGCCGGGCCGAGGGCCAGGTCCGCCTTGATGCCGGCGAGCGGTTGAAGATTCGCGGCTGTCACCCACGGGACGTCCAGCGGGCGCAGAGTCAGCCACCCGACCAGCAGCAGATGCGCGAGGAGGAGGAACCCCCCGGCCGCGCGGAAGCGGATGACGGCCTGGCCGTCCGAACCTTGACCCACGCCCCCCAAGACGCCCCTGCCGGCGGGATCGGTTCCGCCCCCGCCCCAGGAAACCCGGGCGGGGGAGGCCGTCAGGGCACCTTGAGCGCGGCGAGCGTCGGCACGGACTTCGGCCGGGCCTTCGTCTCCGAAGTGCACAGATAGCCACGCGGCGGGTAGTTCCCCGGTCCGCCGAGCATCACCGTGCCGTCCGGGGCGAGCGACTCGCTCTCCGCGTAGGTGCACACGATCTGCGCCAGCGCCTGCGACGGCAGGTCCTCCGGCTGCTCGCTGAGCCGCAGGGCGGTCGCCGGATCGCCCCGGCGCGCCTCGCTGATCCGGAGCGTCGTCGGCACGGTCGTGGAGAAGCCGGCCTGGCGCTCGTCGACGGCCGGTTCCCGCTGCAGCTCGTCGAGGAACGCCTGCGCCACCTGGATCCGGTCCGACTTCGCGTCGTGGACCTGCACCGCGCGGTCCACCGTGACCAGCTGCGAGGCGCAGACCAGATATATCTGGACCGGGATGCCTTTCAACGCCTGTGTGCCGACGTCCTCCGCGGACATCGAACACGGCACCCGCGACGGCGCGGCGCCGGCGTCGACCGGCACCGAGGTGGTCCTGATCCCGCACCCGGCGGCCAGCACCGCACAGACGACGGCGCCGGCCAGCGCCCCGGCCGAGCGGCGCGCCCGGCACCTGCCACGGTTGCTGCGCGTCACGTCGCGTCTCCCTCCTCGTCCTGGACCTCCGCGTCGTGATCCTGCACGGTGCGGGTGAGCCGTTCGGCATCGCGCGGCAGCCGCAGGACGAACACCGCGCCGTCACCGTCCGGCGAGTTCGCCGCAGTGATGTCACCGCCGTGGATGTGCGCGTTCTCCATGGCGATCGACAGACCCAGCCCGCTGCCCTCCGAACGCGGCCGGGAGGCACTGGCCTTGTAGAAACGGTCGAAGACGTGCGGCAGGACGTCCTCGGGAATGCCCGGCCCGTGGTCGCGTACCTGGATGACGAGTTCGTCGCCCTCGGTCCGTACCGCGACCCGTACCGGCGAACCGCCGTGCTTCAGCGCGTTGCCGATCAGATTGGCCAGGATCACATCGAGCCGGCGCGGATCGAGGCGGACCATCATGCCGCGTTCGGCGTCCAGATCCACCGCGTCCAGCCAGGCGCGGGCGTCGATGCAGGCGGTGACCTGGTCGGCGACATCGACCGTGTCGAGGACGAGCCGGGCGGTACCCGCGTCGAAGCGGGTGACCTCCATCAGGTTCTCCACCAGGTCGTTGAGCCGCCGGGTCTCGCTGACCACCAGATGCACGGCGGGCGCGATCATCGGGTCGAGGCTGTCGGCCTCGTCCTCCAGAACCTCGGCGACCGCGGTGATCGCGGTGAGCGGGGTCCGCAGTTCGTGCGACATGTCGGCGACGAAACGGCGGCTGGACTCCTCCCGCGCGCTCATGTCCGCGACCTTCTTCTCCAGCGAGCTCGCGGCCTTGTTGAACGTGTGGGAGAGATCGGCGAGTTCATCGGTGCCGGACACCACGAGGCGGGTGTCGAGTTTCCCCTCGCCCAGCTTCCGCGCCGCGTCACCGAGTCGCTGCACCGGCCGCAGCACCGTCG
Organism: Streptomyces sp. NPDC051286; assembly: GCF_044455345.1. Taxonomy (NCBI): domain Bacteria; kingdom Bacillati; phylum Actinomycetota; class Actinomycetes; order Kitasatosporales; family Streptomycetaceae; genus Streptomyces; species Streptomyces sp. NPDC051286. The sequence goes on from NZ_JBITER010000007.1 coordinate 52,263, forward strand.
TCGCGGCGGCCTGCGCCAGCAGCGCGGAGCCGACCAGGGCGAGAGCCGTGGCGATTCCCAGGGACCACGCAAGGGAGTTGAGGTCCTGCCGTTCCTGGTCGAGCGACTTGAGCATGTAGCCGGTCGGACCACCACCGATGATCTGCGTGCCGGCCACCAGGTACGGCGTACCGCGGATCGAGGTCCGCTGCCAGAACAGGTGGTACGCGTACTTGTTGCCCGCCTCCACCGGCTGCTTCCGGTTGACCTGCCGCTGCAGCGAGAGGGGCACGTTGTCGAGCGTGAACGAGTCCAGATCGGAGTTGCCCACGATCGGCTTGCCGCCGTCACGCTTGTCGACGAGCAGCACGCTGTAGCCGGGGCTGCTGCTCGCCATCTGCACCGCGGTGTTCTGCAGGTCGTCCTTGGTCGGGCGCAGCGGCAGCGAAGCCGCCCGGTTCTGCATCTCCTGCCGGAAATCCCCGAGCGCCGCATCCTGCGTCCGCGTCAGGACCGCCTCGCGGTTGAGCCAGTACGCGATTCCCGAGGCCGACACGGCGGCGGTCAGCGCCACCAGTGCGAACACGACGACGAGCCGCAGCCGCAGACTGGTCCAGCGAAGTCCGGCGAGCAGGCTGCGTTTGGCGACAGCACTCACTGAGGCGAGTCCAGCCGGTAGCCCACGCCGCGTACGGTACGGATCAGGGTCGGCGAGGACGGCACGTCCTCCACCTTGGCGCGCAGCCGCTGCACACAGGCGTCGACCAGCCGGGAGTCACCGAGATAGTCGTGCTCCCAGACCAGCCGCAGCAACTGCTGGCGTGACAGGGCCTGTCCGGGGCGACGGCTCAGTTCGAGCAGGAGCCGCAACTCGGTCGGCGTGAGCTGCAGGTCCTCCCCGTTCTTCGTCACGGTCATCGCGGAACGGTCGATGACGACACTCCCGAACGTCGCCGAGTCCGTGGACTCGCGCTCACCGCGGCGCAGCACCGCACGGATCCGGGCGTCGAGCACCCGGCCCTGCACGGGTTTCACCACATAGTCGTCGGCGCCGGACTCCAGTCCGACCACGACGTCGATGTCGTCGCTGCGCGCGGTCAGCAGAATGATCGGCAGCTGGTCGGTGCGCCGGATGCGGCGGCACACCTCGAAACCGTCGATACCGGGCAGCATCACATCCAGCACGATCAGGTCCGGCCGCTGCTCGCGCAGCAGTTTCAGGCCGTCCTCTCCCGTCGCCGCGGTGGCCACGCGGTGGCCCTGGCGCGACAGCGAGAGTTCGAGGGCCGTGCGGATGGCGTCGTCGTCCTCGATCAGCAACAGGAAAGGCACGGATGTCATTCTGGCCCATGGTGGAGCTTCAGTTCGACACTTGAAGCGCTCTCATACGTCCGGCGCACCGGTGGGAGGACCTGTGACAGGTCTGTGACAGTCGGCGGACAGCGCCATGAAACAGCCCGGGCAAGCTCGTTGGCACAAGGAACGGACGGACTCCACCGACGGGGGGCGCGGGATGAATGCACTGCACAGCACGACCACAAGCGCAGTTGTCACGCGTCTCCACGACGTCGGCAGGGGCACCGAGAAGTCCGGCACCGGAGGGGGTGCCTCCCTGCTCGAGCGGAACCGAGAGCTCGGGGGCGGCCGTGGGTGCGTTCGTGGCGCCGGGCGTCAGCACACGGCCTGCATGACGGTGGTCGACGCACCTGCGTCAGTCGGCGGGGGAGCCGCGTACGGGGAGGTCACGGGGGAGCGGACGTCCCGGACGGAGAGCTCGGACGCCGAAGCGGCGTTCACGGCCTACGTCCAGGAGCGCCGCGCCTCCCTGTACGCAACCGCCTACCACCTGACCGGTGACCGGTTCGAGGCCGAGGACCTGCTGCAGAGCGCCCTCTTCTCCACGTACCGGGCGTGGGACCGGATCAGTGACAAGGCGGCGGTCGGCGGGTACTTGCGCCGCACCATGACCAATCTGCACATCAGCGCGTGGCGCCGACGCAAGTTGAACGAGTACCCGACCGAGGAACTGCCGGAGACGGTGGGCGACACGGACGCGATGCGCGGTACGGAACTGCGCGCCGTGCTCTGGCAGGCGTTGGCGCGGCTGCCGGAAATCCAGCGCACGATGCTGGTCCTGCGGTACTACGAGGGGCGCACGGACCCCGAGATCGCGTCGATCCTCGACATCAGTGTCGGCACGGTGAAGTCGAGCATCTGGCGGTCGCTGCGGCGGCTGCGTGAGGACGAGGTGCTGAGCTTCGGCCGTGACGAGGAGGAGTCCTTCGGCGAGCTGGTGGCCTGAAGGCAGCGGGGGAACCGGGGGATCCGGGGGCTGCTGCTCCGGGGGGAAGCAGCGGGCTTACGGGGGAACGCAGCGGGGTCGGATGGGCCGGGGGGTCCTGTCCGGCCCTGCGGTGCGTCCCGGGCGGGCGTGGGGAGGGCAGGGGGCCTCGCGGGGGCTTTGCTACCGGACCCCGGTCCGGGGCCGCGCCATGGCCTTGGATCCGGGGCTCTGTCCCGGGAGCCCGGGACGACCAGGCCCGTGGGCAGGGCTGGGAGTGCTCGCGGGATGGGCCGTGGCCGCGCTCCTGGGAGGGGGCCGGTCCTGAGGCTGCGGACGCGTGAGCCCCCGGCGTCCGACCGGCTAACCCACCTCGCGCGCCACCGGTGCCCGGCGGCACCGCCCTGCCGCAGCTGCCGCCAGCCGCCCGAGCGCCTCCTGCTTCCCGCACGGGTGAGCGCCCAGCGCCGTCTGCCGTGCCACGATCCGCCGCTCCGCGCGCATCAGCCGCCATCCCCGTCGCAGCAGGAACGGCACGGACTTGCGGCCCTCGCGCAGATCCCGCAGCAGCCGGCGGCGGAACGTCGTCGTCGGGCGGCCGCGCAGGCACAGCGCGTCCGCCAGGACACCCAGTTCCTGGCATCGCTCGACTATGTCCGCCGCGAAGATGCCCTCGGCCACGAACAGCGGCGTCCGCTCGATGTGGAACGCCTCGCGGTCGATCCGGGAGCTGGTCGCGATGTCGTACACCGGGACGTGGGTACGCCCCGTGCGGCACAGCTCCGTGATGGCGGCGACCGCCGCATCCGCGTCCCAGGACTGTGCGGAGTCCCAGTCGATGTCCGAACTGCCCGGTACCAGCGGCAGTGTGGGGTCGTCGCCCTCCTTGTAGAAGTCGTCCAGGCGCAGCACCGGAAGGTCGGTGCGGGCGGCCAGGGAGGACTTGCCGGAGCCGGAGGGGCCCGCGAGCAGCACGACGCGGGTCGGGATCGGTTGGGAACTCACAGGACACGAGTGTGAGGCATTGGCCCGCGCAGGGGATCCCCCGGTGCCCGTGTTGGTATCCAGCATCACACCTCAACTACTCTACGCATGCAGATGATTACTCGATCGGTACCGATCAGGTGGGAACTCCATGGCACGACATGCACTTTCCAGGTCCCGGCGCCGCGCGCTGCTGCGCGCAGGTCTGACCGTCACCGCGGTGGGCGCGGCGCTCGGTGCGGCGGGGGGTGCGGCGGCCCAGGCGGCGCCGCTGCCCATCGCTCCGGCCCCGGGCGCCGACAGCAGCCTCGACGCGGTCGGTGAGGCGACCGGGGGTGCGGTGACCGGGGCACTCGGGCACGGGGTCTCTCCGGCCACGAACCTTCAGCTCGACCCGCTGGCCAAGACGGGAGTGGACCCGCTGAGCAACAGGGTGGGGACGCAGATCGCCGACTTCAAGCCGGTCACCACGGGCACCGTCACCGACCCGCTGAGCAGTGGTGGTGCACTGAACGACCAGCCGTTGGTGGGGCAGGTGACGGGGCCGGTGCACGGCTGATCCCGGCGCACAGGGCTGCGGCCCGCCCCTCCGCGGTGTTGCCGGAAGGGCGGGCCGCAGCCGCGACGGTCAGTAGGACGAACCCGAGGCGCCGAGCGCACCCGTGGGGTGCCAGACCGTCTTGGTCTCCAGAAACGCCGTCAGGCGGTCCGTGCCCGGGTCCGCCGACCAGTCGTCTCCGTCCACAGCCTGGGGGCGACGGACGCGCTTCAGGTTGTCCGCTGCCGCGATCTCCAGCTCCTTCGCCAGACCGGCGTCGGCGCCCGTGAGATCGATCGCGTTCACGTCCTGGTGGGATGCGAGCGGGGCCGCGAGCTCCGCCGTCTTCCCGGACAGGATGTTCACCACACCGCCCGGCAGGTCGGAGGTGGCCAGCACCTCGCCCAGGGACAGCGCCGGGAGCGGGGCGTCGGCGGACGCGATGACGACCGCTGTGTTGCCGGTCGCGATCACCGGCGCGACGACGGAGACCAGGCCCAGGAACGACGACTTCTGCGGCGCGACGACCGCGACCACGCCCGTCGGCTCGGGCGTGGACAGGTTGAAGAACGGGCCCGCGACCGGGTTCGCCCCGCCCACGATCTGGCCGATCTTGTCGGTCCAGCCCGCGTACCAGACCCAGCGGTCGATCGCCGCGTCCACGACGGCCACCGCCTTGGACTTCGACAGCCCCTCCGCGTCCGCCACTTCCCGTACGAACTGGTCCTTGCGGCCCTCCAGCATCTCCGCGATGCGGTAGAGGATCTGGCCGCGGTTGTACGCTGTCGCGCCCGACCAGCCGCCGAACGCCTTGCGGGCGGCCACGACCGCGTCCCGTGCGTCCTTGCGGGAGGATTGCGGGGCGTTCGCCAGCCACGTGCCCTTGGAGTCCGTCACCTCGTACACCCGGCCGCTCTCGGAGCGGGGGAACTTGCCCCCGACGTACAGCTTGTAGGTCTTGAAGACGCTCAGACGGTTATCGGACATCGAGGTACGCCTCCAGGCCGTGACGGCCGCCTTCGCGGCCGAAGCCCGACTCCTTGTATCCGCCGAACGGCGAGGTCGGGTCGAACTTGTTGAACGTATTGGCCCAGACGACGCCCGCCCGGAGCTTGCTCGCCACCGCGAGGATGCGGGAGCCCTTCTCCGTCCAGATGCCGGCCGACAGGCCGTACTGGCTGTTGTTGGCCTTGGCGACCGCCTCGTCCGGCGTACGGAACGACAGGACGGAGAGCACCGGGCCGAAGATCTCGTCGCGGGCGACGGTGTGCGCCTGGGTGACGTTCGTGAACAGCGTCGGGGCGAACCAGTAGCCGGAGGACGGGAGTTCGCACGGGGCGGACCAGCGCTCGGCGCCCTCCGCCTCGCCCGTCTCGACCAGTGCCGTGATGCGGGAGAGCTGCTCCGCGGAGTTGATCGCACCGATGTCGGTGTTCTTGTCCAGCGGGTCGCCGAGGCGCAGCGTGGACAGCCGGCGCTTCAGGGAGTCCAGCAGCTCGTCCTGGATCGACTCCTGTACGAGGAGGCGCGAGCCCGCGCAGCAGACTTGCCCCTGGTTGAAGAAGATGCCGGTGACGACACCCTCGACGGCCTGGTCGATCGGTGCGTCGTCGAAGACGATGTTGGCGCCCTTGCCACCCAGCTCCAGGGTGACCTTCTTGTCGGTGCCCGCGATCTGGCGGGCGATGGCCTTGCCGACCGCGGTCGAGCCGGTGAAGGCGACCTTGTTGACGTCCGGGTGTTCGACGAGGGCCGCGCCCGCGTCGCCGTACCCGGTGAGGATGTTCACGACGCCCTTCGGCAGCCCCGCCTGGCGGCAGATGTCCGCGAAGAAGAGCGCGGAGAGCGGGGTCGTCTCGGCGGGCTTCAGGACCACGGTGTTGCCGGTGGCGAGCGCAGGGGCGATCTTCCACGCCAGCATGAGCAGCGGGAAGTTCCACGGGATGATCTGGCCCGCGACGCCGAGCGGGCGCGGGTTCGCGCCGAAGCCAGCGTGGTCCAGCTTGTCGGCCCAGCCCGCGTAGTAGAAGAAGTGCGCCGCGACCAGCGGGAGGTCCGCGTCACGGGTCTCCTTGATCGGCTTGCCGTTGTCGAGGGTTTCGAGAACGGCGAGCTCGCGGGAGCGCTCCTGAATGATCCGGGCGATCCGGAAGAGGTACTTGGCGCGCTCGGAGCCCGGCAGCGCCGACCACTTCTCGAATGCCCTGCGGGCCGCCTTCACGGCCCGGTCGACGTCCGCGGCTCCGGCCTGCGCGACCTCGGAGAGCACCTCTTCGCTGCTCGGCGAGACCGTCTTGAAGACCTTGCCGTCGGCCGCGTCGGTGAACTCGCCGTCGATGAAGAGGCCGTACGAGGGCGCGATATCGACGACCGAGCGCGACTCGGGGGCGGGGGCGTACTCGAATGCAGATGCCATGGGGATCAGTCCACCGTCACGTAGTCGGGGCCGGAGTAGCGGCCCGTGGCCAGCTTCTGGCGCTGCATCAGCAGGTCGTTGAGCAGACTCGACGCGCCGAAGCGGAACCAGTGGTTGTCCAGCCAGTCCTCGCCGGCGGTCTCGTTGACCAGGACGAGGAACTTGATCGCGTCCTTGGAGGTGCGGATGCCGCCGGCGGGCTTCACACCGATCTGCACCCCGGTCTGCTCCCGGAAGTCGCGCACGGCCTCCAGCATCAGCAGGGTGTTCGCGGGCGTGGCGTTGGTCCCCACCTTGCCGGTCGACGTCTTGATGAAGTCCGCGCCCGCCAGCATGCCGAGCCAGGAGGCGCGGCGGATGTTGTCGTAGGTGGACAGCTCGCCGGTCTCGAAGATGACCTTGAGGCGGGCGTCGGTGCCGTCAGCGCGGACGCACTCGGCCTTTACGGCGAGGATCTCCTCATACACCTTGAGGTAGTGGCCGGAGAGGAAGGCGCCCCGGTCGATCACCATGTCGATCTCGTCGGCACCGGCGGCCACGGCGTCGCGGACGTCCGCGAGCTTCACGTCGAGCGCGGCGCGCCCGGCGGGGAAGGCCGTCGCGACGGACGCCACCTTCACGCCGGAACCGGCCAGCGCGGCGGCGGCCGTCGCCACCATGTCGGGATAGACGCAGACCGCGGCGGTGCGCGGGGTCGTGCGGTCGGTCGGGTCGGGATTGACGGCCTTGGCGGCGAGAGCCCGGATCTTGCCCGGGGTGTCCGCGCCTTCCAGCGTCGTCAGGTCGATCATCGAGACGGCGAGGTCGATGGCGTACGCCTTGGCCGTCGTCTTGATCGAGCGGGTTCCGAGAGACGCGGCGCGCGCTTCGAGGCCGACGGCGTCGACGCCGGGCAGCCCGTGCAGGAAACGGCGCAGCGCACTGTCGGACGCGGTGGCGTCGGAGAATGCGGGTGCAGTGGTGGGCATGGTCACCAGGAGAGCATATCTACGCGCGTAGCGACCTGTATAGGGGGAGGGGCACCGGCGTGGGGGTGCGGTGCCGTCCGGGTGCGGGGTGGCCGCTTCGGCGGGGCTTGTGCACGTCAGGCAGAATCGGTCTCATGACGAGCCCCACACCTCCCACCGAGCCGACCTACGCCGACCGGACCTTCCGGTCGTCCGCCGGGATGGTGGGCGGTGTCCTGCTGCTCCTGATGGTCGGCTGGCTCGGCGTGGATGCCCTGATCAGGGGTGACGGGCGGGTGCCGTGGCTGGCCCTGGCCGGGCTGCTGACGGCTGTGCCGCTGATCGTCGCGTTCACGCTGCGGCCCGTCGTCTTCGCCAATGATCGGCGCATCAAGATCCGTAACCCGTTCCGGACGATCACGATGCCGTGGACCGCGGTCGCGGATCTGCGGGCCGGGTATTCGAGCGAGCTGTTCACCGAGGACGGCACCACGTATCAGCTGTGGGCGGTGCCGGTGTCGATGCGCCAGCGGAAGAAGGCGGTCAGGCAGCAGTCCCAGCGGTCGCTGGACGACCCGTACGACCGCACTTCCGTGCATGCGGACGTCCGTGACACCACGTCCCGGATGGCGGCGGCCGACCAGACCATGGCGGACCTGCGAGAGCTGGTGGAGCGGGCGAAGGCGGGCGCGGGTCCGGGGGAGTCGTCGAAGTCCGCGGCGACTTCGGAGCCTTCGGCATCCTTGGTCTCGGTGCGCTGGGCGTACGAACTGATCGCACCGGCGGTGGTGGGCGCGGTGGCGCTGGTGGTGCTGCTCGCGACGGGCTGAGGCCGCAGAGCAGCCCCGTCCTCCCGGCCTGTCCCTCGGAGACCGGCCGGTACGTGCACCCGTGCTCGCCGGTGACCGTGGAGACCGGCTGTGCGCAGCACACCCCCGTCGGGGAAGATCGCCTTTCCGCCGCTGAGGATCACCGGCGCGACCATGAGCCGGAACCCGTCGGCCAGGCCCTCGCTCGGCACCAGGGCGACGTTGACCGGCTTGCGGGCCCAGCCCGCACGTACGTGCCTCATATCCATGTGTGCGACTGACGCCCTGAACGTGACATATGTGGCATGTGTGGAAACATGGCATGCGTGGCATTTGGTGCTGGCGGGAACCTCTTTACTGAACCCTCAGCCGGGAGGGCTCAGACAGGCGACAGGAGTGCATCATGATCGCCAAGCTGCTCGGCAAGCTGTCCTTCACCCGCCACTACGGTGCGTACGGGGCCCATGAATGGGATGCGTACGCCGGCGACGACGAGGGCTGACCGCACTGCGGGTGCCCCCGGGCGCCCGCAGGCTCCCAGTCACGCTGTCGACGATATCGGCCTGGACAGGTACGAGAGTCGGGGACGATCTCATGGGCCGAATGAATGAGCCACCGCGGTTGCCCGAAGGCGGCTTCGCGGCCTGGAGCCGCGACCGGCTGGGACTGGCGCGCCGTGGTGCTGAGGAGTGCGGGGACGTCTGGCAGTTGGAGCCGGGTGTCTACGTAGCCGCTACGGCCGGGCCATGTGAAGAAGTCCTGCGTCGCGCGCAGGACTTCTTCAAGGCATCCTCGCCTCTCTTCCCACCGCTGAAGCGGTCGAGCGGAGCACCGACGGCTGAGGAGCGTGCGCACGCTCACGCCGCCCGCATGCGCGGACTACGCGCGCAGGCGGTTGCAGCCCGGATCGGTGAGATCGCGCCCAGGGCCGCTCGATTTGCTGACCAGTGGCCCACGGGCCAGGACGTCGAGATTCTGCCCCCGGTCCGGCGCACCCTGGCAGAGATCGGCGTGCACTACCTCTTCTCCGAAGACGCTCCCACCCTGCTGCCCTTTGCCTCACGGCTCTTCCTGGCCCGGGAGGTGCTCGTACGCCCCTCGCGCTGGGCATGGCCGCGCTGGATCCCCACACCGGCACGGCGGTTCCGCACACGGCAGCAAGTCGCCTTCACCAACGCTTTGCGGCCCATCGTCCGCCGGCGCCGTTCATCGGGCCGGCTCGGTGACGACGTGCTGGGACAGATGCTCCGGCCCTCCTCCCGCCACGGCCTACTGCCGGAAGAGGCCATCCTCGACACTCTCCCCGGAATCACCGTCGCCACCTTCGAGACGCCTTCCCGGGCAGCCGGATGGATCCTGCTCTACTTGGCCCGGCACCCCCAGGCAGCGAACCGCGTCGCGGCCGAAGCCGCCTTGCTGCCCGCGGACCCGGCTGCGACGACCAGCACCCACCTCGACAGCCTGCAATACACCCAGGCACTGGTACGCGAGGTGCTCCGACTGCACCCCCCGAGCTGGCTGCTGACCCGGCGCGCCACGCGACGGACTCAGCTGGCCGACTACACCATCGACGCCGGGTCCACCGTTCTCGTCTGCCCCTACACCGCTCACCGCGACGCACGGGAACACTCCGAACCGGACCAGTTCCAGCCCGAGCGCTGGCTCGATGATTCGGGCTCACCGGCGAAACCCGGGGTCTTCCTCTCCTTCGGCACCGGGCCGCATGGCTGTGAGGGAGCCGCTCTGGCCATGGCGATGCTGACGCTCCTGACCGCGCAGACCGCCCGCCGCTACCACGTGAGCGAGCCGCCCGGGCCGGAACCCGGCTACCAGGTCACCACCTTCGAAGGTCTCGCAACTGTCGGCTTGCGCCTGCGTGCCACCGTGCGCAGCTGAGGGCGGCCCTGCTTTCAGTGACAGGCCGCGTCCGACGGCCGCGGGGTCGCGCCGGCCGGGGACGGTCAGCACACCGAGGCAGGCGATGACGAGCACGATCCCGGCCCAGCCGAGGGCGGGCAGGTGTTCGCCCACGACCAGGACCGCGAACACAGCCGCTACGGCGGGCTCCAGCAGGGACAGGGTCGTCGCGGTGCTGACGGGGATGCGGGACAGGCCGAACCCGAACAGGACGTACCCGGTGAACATCGGCACCAGCGCCATGTACAGGCCGACGCCCGCATTCGTCCAGGAGGCGATCAGCGGTGTGCCGGTGGCCGACAGCACCGGCACGAGCATCAGCCCGCCGAGTCCGAACACCGCTCCCATGGCCGCGCGTGAGGTGATGCCGCGTGTGATGAGGCGGTGCGCGGCCCACGCGTACACGGCGTACGTCACGCCCGCGACCAGCCCGAGCCCCACCCCGGCGACGGTCTGCCCGGCAGAGCCCGTACCGGTTCCGGAACCGCCCTGGGCGGCCTCGGCCGCACACAGCAGCACGGTGCCGGCCAGCCCCAGGGCGGCACCGGCCATCCATCGCCGGGACAGGCGCCGCCGGTCGATGATCCGCTCGATCAGGGCCGATGCCAGTGGGGCCGAGCCGATGGACACGACCGTTCCCACCGCGACACCGGCCAGATGCATGGAGGTGTAGAAGGCCAGCGGATACAGGGCCACGCCCGATCCCCCGACGAGCACGATCCGCCACTGCGCCCTGAGCGCCGCGCGGGCCTGCGCGATGCGAGGCCCGGCCACCAGAGCCTGCAGCAGACCGCCCAGGCCCATCGCGGCGGCGCCGATCGCCAGCGGCCCCACCTGCGGTGCGAAGGTCGCCGCAGTGCCTGTGGTGCCCCACAGCACCGAGGCCAGCAGTACGGCGAGTGCGCCCGCCCCCGGTCCGGCCGCCGTGTGACCGGCGCGCCCCGTCACAGGCCGTCCACCAGGCGCGCCGCCATGTCGCGTGCGCGCCGCATGCGTACGTCGTCTCCTTCGAGGCCCGCGCGCACGATGGCCCCTTCGAGCAGGAACGCCAGGTGTTCCGCTGCGGCGCCGGCCTTCTCGTCCTGGCCGGGCAGCAGCTCCTGGAGGTGGGTGGCGAGCAGGCTTTCGACTTCCTCCTTGTGGTGGCGCACCACCGTCCGGCCCTCGTGTCCGGTGGGCAGCTCGGCGGCCGCGTTGAGCAGCCCGCATCCGCGGAAGCCGTGCTCGTAGGCGAGGCCGGCATGGTCGGCGTAGGCATCGAAGACGGCCAGTACGGCCTCCCGCGGGCCCTGCGCGCCGGCCAGACGCCGCCGGTAGAGGCCGAGCCACTCCTCGTGCCGGGCCTGGAGGTAGGCCGAGACGAGGTCGGCCTTGGAGGTGAAGTTGTTGTAGAGGCTCATTTTCGCCACACCGGCCTCGGCGGTGATCGTGTCGATCCCGGTCGCCGCCACACCGTCGGCGTAGAAGCGTCGCGCCGCGGCCTCAAGAATCCGCCCGCGCGCAGGCCCCTGCCGCCGCTTTCCCGGCTGCTTCCCGGAAGCCCTCGCGTCCGTCATGCTGCTCCCTCTCTCACGATTAGGTAGACCAGTCTACCTAATCGTTTGGATGCTGCCAGTGGATGTTGCCGACAGGGCGCGACTGTGATGATCCGGTGCAGCAGGTAGCCCTTCCCGCGAGCGAACGGTGCCCATCTGGCAAGATCGTGCGCTCGAACATGCCCCGGCTGCGGGGGCTTTGCCGCCCGGCCGGGCAACGGGAATGTTTCAACGGGGAGATCGAAGAAGATATGCGCACGTGGAATCGTGCTGTGCCGGCGGCGGTGGGTGCCCTGGCGCTGGCCGTGGTGCTGACCGGTTGCAACGACTCTGATTCGGGGAAGAGCGGGCGCAGTTCCAGCTCCTCCTCGTCAAAGGACAAGACGACCTACCGTCTGGGCGAGGCCAGTCCGCCGCAGGAAAGCTCCATGCAGAACTCGAAGGGCAGCACGTTCACGGTCACGCCCACGAAGGTGCAGACCGGAACGAAGGCCGACATGGACAACTCCGGCCTGGAGAAGGACAAGGACGAGGCCCCCAAGGTCCCCGTGTATGTGTTGTCCACCCTCACCCATAAGAGCGGCAAGCCCATGGAAGTCGGCGACATGGATGACGACCTGGTCGTCAAGACGGACAAGGGCGAGCGCACCAAGGCCCTCATCGTCATCATGGGTGACGCCAAGTGGCCGAACTGCCCGGCGCCCGACACCGGGAAGAAGGTGAGCCCGGGACAGTCGGAGAAGATCTGTACCGCCTTCCTCATCCCCGAGGGCCAGAAGGCCGCCGCGGTCGAACTGAGCCAGGGCTTCTACAACGACCCGCTGGAGTGGCCGGTCAAGAACTGACGCTTGGCCGGGGCCTGGCCTCCCTTCACGCGTCCTGGAAGATGCGGGCCTGCACCACGCCGGGTGGAGGGACTGGCCGGGCTTGAGCAGATCCTGTGGCGCAATGCCCACGAGACCGGGAAGCCCGTTCACGCTCCCTGGCGGTCCACCGAGCCCAGCCACTGCGTCAGGGCATTGCGTACCTCGTTCGGGTCGGGGTCCTGGGCCGCCCACGCGGCATAGCCGTCGGGCCGGACCAGGAGGGTCGGGCGCAGACCGGTCGCCGGGGAGACTGTCACCACTCGCCCCGCCCACGGCGTGGCAACCGCAGCGACAGCGCGGCCCACCAGCACGAACTTGCCCTCCCGCAGTGCCTCATAAAGCCGGGCCGGTTTCTCTGCCAGGCGGAGGTCCGGTACCCGGCGTCCGACGAGCGGATGAGAGCCGCGGGGTGCCCGGTAGGTGATCCCGATGCCGGAAATGCCGCGTGATGCGCGCGCCTCCACCACGACCAACTGGTGCACGACGGTAGCCAGTGCGGCCCGCAACGCGCGGATCAGAGGTGACCCGGCGGCGACGGCCGTGAGGAGTGCGTGACTGATGCGCAGGACCATGCGCCCCACCGGATGACGTTCCGCGTGGTAGCTGTCCAGCAGTGCGTCACCAGCCCAGCCGTGCAGGACGGCTGCCAGTTTCCAGCCAAGGTTGGCGGCATCCTGGATCCCGGTGTTCATACCCATGCCGCCGGCGGGCGAGTGGACGTGTGCGGCGTCGCCCGCGAGGAACACTCGTCCCTGCCGGTAGTGGGGTACCTGCCGCTCGTCGCTGCGGAAGCGGGAAAGCCACCGCGGGTCGTGCATCCCGAGGTCGTCGCCGATCGTTCGTCTGGTGATGTCCCGGACATCCTCCAAGGCGATCGGCGCATCCTCAGGCACCTGTTCACGCCGGTCCCAGGCGACGATCCGGTACCAGCCGTCCCCGAACGGTGCGAAGAACGTGAAACCTTCTTCATTCGAGCTGAACTTGAAGATCTCATCAGGGGCGCGGTCGAGCAGCACATCAGCCAACATCACGGAGCGAATGGCCGACTTCCCGGGGAACGGCATACCCAGGCTCTGCCGGACGGTGCTGCCCGCCCCGTCCGCACCGACGACGTAACGGCCCCGAAGCGTGGCCATGGTGCCGTCCGGATGGCGCACGTCCACGTCAACGCCGTCCGGGTCCTGCCGTAGCCCGGTGACCCGAGCCCCACGGAGGATGGTGGCTCCCGCTTCCTCGGTCCGGCGCAGCAGGGCCCGCTCGACCTGCCACTGAGGAATGGTGAGGATGAAAGGGAAGCGCGTTCGCAGCCTGGAGAAGTCGATACTGAGACGGCCGAACGGATGCAGCGCCCGGGTCGGTGTACCGATACGGAGGAGTCCGTCGGCCAGGCCTCGGGCGTCGAGCTGCTCCAGGGTTCGCGCATGGAGGCTGAAGGCGCGGCTCAGATCGGATTCGTGGTCGCGTCGCTCCAACAGTGTGACACTGACCCCGGACTTGGCGAGGTCACCCGCGAGCAGGAGGCCGGTCGGACCGGCCCCGACCACCAAAACGTCGGCGTCCGGTGCCCCGTGTGAGTTCGAAGAGACATTTGGTGACATGTCCGTCGTGTTCATATTTCCGAGTGTCAACCCCGATCGGGGGCGCCGCACCGCGAGATCCGGATCGGTGGCGCGGCCGCGGGCGGGCCGCCAATGAGTGTTGCCACTACCTCCGCCGGTGCCCCGGAACCGCACGGTCAGCGGCTTCCGGATGCATGGCCGAACCACCTTGCCTACACGCAAGGGTGATCGGCGGGGGCTTTCGACCGTAGTCATGCGATGACGGGCCGATCGCGGTGGCGTCAGCCCGTCCTTGAACTTCTGCGGAGCAGTTAGTGCCGTGACCGTGACCGGCAATGTCTGCCCCGTGAGGAGTGTCGTCCGGTGCGTGCGATCGCAAGGCGGAGGCTCGCCCCGATACCGGTCGTATCGGGGCGAGCCCGACAACGCAGCGAGCGTGTGTGCCAGGCGTCGCCAGGCAGGCGGGACTTTCGGACCCTCCTAGTGCTCCGGGAGCCGGGCCCAGAAGTGGTTGACGATGTCGTCGATGTAGCGTCTCCCGTTTTCGCCGGAGGCGGTGGTGCCGCCGGCTCGGCTGAGGGTGGCGGCCATGAGGGTCTGGTACTCGTGGTGCATGTCGCGCAGGGGGTCTTGCAGGTCGCGGCGTTCCATGGAGATGAGGCGGGCGATGGCGCGGATGTGGGCCTGCCAGCGGGTGGATACGGCATCGGTGAGGAGGCGGGCGAGTTCGTCCTCCAGGCCGGTGACGGCGATGAAGTCGCGCGGGGGCAGGTTGAGGACGGCGCCGAGTTTGGCGGACTGTCGTTTGTCGCCCGTCCATTGGCCGGCTTCTTCCATCTGGTGGTAGGCGTCGAGGGTGAGGCCGGTGGCGCGGGCGACGTCCTCGACGGCCAGTCCGTGGGCGAGACGGTGTTCACGCAGGGTGCGGGGAGCGCCCATGAGTTCGCGGGGGTTGCACCACAGGGCACCGGCCAGGGCGGTGAGTTCGCTGGCGGTGGGCAGTGCGGTGCCGCGTTCCCACGCGGTGATGTGGTCGGGGGTGATGTGGGTCGTGCCGTAGGAGGCGCGCATGCCGTAAGCGACGTGGCCGGGGGCCATCCCGAGTTTCTCGCGCAGGATGCGGGCGGCGCGCGCGTTGAAGGGGAGCGGTGGATGCACGGAACGAGAGTAGGGAGTCACCCGGGGTGAACTCCATGGCTGCTGTCGCCCGCATCCCGGTTTGACTGGATAGGTCGCCGGTGATTTTGGAGGAACCGACAAGGGGTGGTCCTGGAAAGTCAACTAATGCTTTCCCTAAAGCAATTGAGATCACGTTCCTGCCGCGTATGATCCGCTCGCAAGGCGCCGTACGTGTGTTCGTACAACCGACTGACACACGCTTCCGGCGCCACTGCCATATTCCCTCGTACTTGCAGGTCCAGGAGACGCAGTCATGCACACCAGCACGACAGGCCCGGCCGAAACGCCGACAATCAGACCCGGTGGCCCGCTCAACCGGTTCTTCCGCATCGGCGAACGCGGCTCGACGTACGGCCGTGAGATACGCGGCGGGTTCGCCACCTTCTTCACCATGGCGTACATCCTCGTACTCAACCCGATCATCCTCAGCAGTACCGAGGACAAGTTCGGCCACCAGCTGGACGCCGGTCAACTGGCAACCGCCACCGCCCTGGTGGCCGCCGTGATGACCGTGATCATGGGTGTGGGTGGCAACCTGCCGCTCGCTCTGGCCGCGGGCCTGGGTCTCAATGCCGTGACCGCCTTCCAGATCGCCCCTCTGATGAGCTGGGACGACGCGATGGGCCTCATCGTGCTCGAAGGCCTGTTGATCTGCGTACTGGTGATGACCGGCCTGCGTGAGGCGATCATGCACGCCATTCCGCAAGCTCTCAAACAAGCCATCAGTGTCGGCATCGGCCTGTTCATCGCCTTCATCGGCTTCGTGGACGCCGGCTTCGTCACCCGCATCCCGGACGCCGCGCACACCACCGTGCCCGTGCAGATCGGCACAGGCGCCCTCACCGGCTGGCCCATGCTCGTCTTCTGTCTCGGCGTGCTGATGACGATGATCCTCCTGGCCCGCAAGGTGCAGGGCGCCATCCTCATCAGCATCGTCGTGATGACCGTCGTCGCCGTCGTCATCAACGGGATTGCCGACATCAAGTCCTGGGGCCTGACCGAGCCCTCGCTGCCCGACAAGCCCGTTGCCGCGCCCGACTTCGGACTCCTGGGCAAGTTCGATCTGTTCGGCTCGTTCGGTCAGGTCAGCGTGCTGACCGTCGTCCTGCTCGTCTTCACTCTCATCCTGTCCGACTTCTTCGACACGATGGGCACCGTCGTCGGCGTCACGGCCGAAGCCGGACTCCTCGACGAGCGCGGCCAGGTCCCCGGTCTGGGCCGTGTGCTGCTCATCGACGGCGCAGCCGCCGTCGCCGGCGGCGCCGCCTCCGCCTCGTCCGCCACCACCTACATCGAGTCCGCCGCCGGTGTCGGCGAAGGCGCACGCACCGGCTTCGCCAACCTCATCACCGGCGGCCTGTTCGCCCTCGCCCTCTTCTTCACCCCCGTTCTGACCATCGTGCCCCTCCAGGCTGCGGCCCCCGCCCTCATCGCGGTCGGGTTCCTGATGATGACCCAGGTCAAACACATCGACTGGGACCGGTACGAACTCGCCATCCCCGCCTTCCTGACCATCGCCGTCATGCCGTTCACCTACTCCATCACCAACGGCATCGGCGCCGGCTTCGTCGCCTACGTGGTCATCAAGGCGTTCCTGGGCAAGGCCCGCGAAGTCCACTGGCTGCTCTGGGGCACCGCGGCGCTCTTCCTCGTCTACTTCGCCATCGACCCGCTGGAGCAGTTGCTCAACGTCAAGTAGCCGACGTGGTGGAACCGAAACAGAGCGGGGGACGCCCCACGATCAGCGACGGAGTGTGTGAGCACATCGCGTCCGCCTGATCGCCGGGACGTCCCCCGCCGGCCGGGAGGCCGCTGCCTGCCTTCGCCGGTGCGACTCCCGCGCCGCCGAAGGCAGGCTCATCAGCTGTCGGCCCGTGGACAGTTCGAGGACCACGGGCACCGGCACCGGGATGTCTCCGTGCACCGCCCGCACCCGGCCGGACCCGAGCGAGACCCGGCTCGCGGTGAACCTCCGTCCGCGACAGCCGTGCGCTTCGGGGAATCACCGCCGCGACCGCCGTCTGCACCACCGGCAACCCGGCGCCCGCGTCGCAACAGCCCCCGCGCCGGGAACACCCCCGTGTATGAGGGGCGCCCTACGGGCAACTTCCGCGTGAAAGCCGACCGCGTCGCCGGTTTCCGGTCCCACTGGTCACGTCCGTCTCCATACATTGCGCGTGCCGCCCCGACTTCCGATGCGGGCGGCGGGGGGTGGGGCGAGATGACGGACGCCGACGGTTCCGGCAGAGCGGACACCAGTGGTGCGCGCTGCCGGATCGACATCGACATGGACGGCGGATACGGCTGGCGGATGATCGCGCAGAACGGTCGCGTGGTCGCGGTCTCCGCGCTCTCGTACGGCGAGTACGGCACGTGCCGTGCCGCGTTCGAGGAACTGTGTGCCGGTCAGCAGGAGTTAGTGGGCGGGGTGCAGCACGCACCGGAGGGCAACGGCTGGGTGTGGTTACTCCGCGACCGGGACGGCCGGGCCACCGTCGTCTCGGCGCGGGCGTACGAACGGCACTCGACCTGCCGGGCGGCGTACGAACGGTTCCGCACGCTGCTCGGTGAGCTGGGAGGCCTCACCGGAAGTTGCCTTTAGGGCACACCTCGTTCACACCTCGGAGCGCGCATGTCCATGACGCGCCGCCAGCGTCGACCGCGTGACGAGAGATACGAGTGGGGCCGAGGCGCAGGACCTGCCTCGGAGGCTGTACGCGGACCCGGGGCTGCCCGACCGCGTCTTCCGGGGGGTGGCCCGCAGCGGCGGCGGGCTGGTGCTCGCGGTCATGCTGCTGGTCGGCGGGTTTCTGCTCTACCGGGCCTGGCAGGCGCTGTCCCGGGCCGGCTGGTCGTTCCTGACGACGCAGGCCTGGGAGCCGGACGCCGGACGCTTCGGGATCGCCGCCGTGCTGGTCGGGACGGTACTCATCGCGCTGGTGGCCGTTGCCGTCGCCGTACCGCTGGCGATCGGCGGGGCGCTGTACATCTCCGAGTACGCGCCGCCCCGCCTACGGCAGACGCTGATCAGCGTCGTCGACCTGATGGCGGCTGTGCCGTCCGTCGTCTACGGGCTGTGGGGGCTGTTCTTCTTCGAGGGAAAGATCCTTCCCACCGCCCGCTGGATCGCCACCTATCTGGGCTGGATCCCGCTCTTCCGCGTGGATGGCGCGGACCCGTCGGACCCGCTCGCCCCGGAGACCGTCTACACCTCGTCGACGCTGGTCGCGGGGGTCGTCGTGGCGCTGATGGTCGCGCCGATCGCCTGCTCGGTGATGCGCGAGGTCTTCTCACAGGCACCGGTCGGTGAGCGCGAGGGCGCGTACGCGCTGGGCGCCACCCGCTGGGGCATGATCCGCAGCGTCGTCCTGCCGTTCGGCAAGGGCGGCATGATCGGCGGCACCATGCTCGGGCTCGGCCGGGCGCTCGGCGAGACGATCGGGGTCTACCTGATCATCTCGCCGGTCTTCGTGATCCAGTGGCATGTGCTGCAGAACGGGGCGAGTTCGGTCGCCGCGCTGATCGCCCTGCGCTACGGCGAGGCCAGCGAGTTCGGCATGTCGGCCCTGATGGCCGCGGGCCTCGCCCTCTTCCTGATGACTCTCGTCGTCAACTTCGCCGCGTCGTCGATCGTCGCCCGCAGCCGGTCCGGCGCGGCGAGTGAATGAGGAGACATCGCTGATGACCATCGCACCCGAGAGGCCCGTCGCGGCCGAGAGCGCTCCCGTGCCGGCCGTGGGGGAGCGGCGGCGCTCGCTGACATTGCTGCGCGCCACCGATGTGTACGCCCTGCTGGCCGCCGCGGCCGCCGCGCTCTCCCTGACCTGGCTGCTGTTCGCCCGGCTGCTGCCGTTCAGCGGGACCGTCGGCTTCCTGGTGGTCGCGTACGTGCTGTTCCTCGCCCTGTACGGGCTGGTGGTCTCATTCGACGAGGACGGCCCCGCCGTACGGGACCGGCTGGCCGCCGTCGTCGTGCAGAGCCTCGGCCTGGTCATGGTCGTCGCGCTCGGCTTCGTCATCGTCTTCACCCTGTGGGAGGGCCGCAAGGCGCTGCCACACCTGAACTTCTTCACCGAGGACATGGCGAAGGCCGGCCCGCTGGACCCGCTGTCGGTCGGCGGCATCCTGCACGCGATCCTCGGCACGCTGGAACAGATCGCCATCGCGCTCGTGCTGACCGTGCCGAGCGGGATGGTCTGCGCGGTGTTCCTGAACGAAGTGCCGGGCCGCTTCGCCCGGTTCGTAAGGACCGTCGTCGAGGCGATGACGGCGCTGCCGTCGATCGTGGCGGGCCTGTTCATCTACGCGACCGTCATTCTCGCGCTCGGCTTCGACCGGTCCGGGCTCGCCGCGTCCCTCGCACTGGCCGTGATGATGCTGCCGATCATCATCAGGGCGGCGGACGTGGTGATCCGGCTGGTGCCGGGAACGCTGCGCGAGGCCTCGTACGCCCTCGGCACGTCGCGCTGGCGCACGGTCTGGCATGTGGTGCTGCCGACCGCCAGGTCCGGGCTGACCACCTCGGTGATCCTCGGGACCGCGCGCGGGGTCGGCGAGACCTCCCCCGTGCTGCTGACCGCCGGATTCACCGCCGAGATCAACACCGATCCGCTGTCCGGGCCGCAGGTCTCGCTGCCGCTCGCCACCTTCGAGTTCGTCAAATCCCCCGAGCCCACGATGATCGCCCGCGGTTTCGGCACGGCGGCGGTGCTGATGGCGCTCGTCCTGCTCCTGTTCATCGTCGCCCGCGTCGTCGGCGGGCGCGGCGCAGGACAGTTGACGCGACGTCAGGAACACCGGCGGGTGATGGCGTCACGCCGCGACGCCGAACGGTTCGCCGCCCGCGCGAAGTCCGGGATACCCAGATATACGAGGAGTGAGCAGTGAGACCGGCATCCGTCTCCCGAGTGACCATGGCGGTGGCGGCACTGGTGTGCGCGCTGCTCGCCGTCCCTCCGCCCGCGGCCCTGGCGGCCTCGTACACGAAGATCAGCGGCGCGGGCTCGACCTGGAGCTCCAACGCCCTCGACCAGTGGCGCCGCAACGTCGCTGCCAACAGCGGCATGACGGTCAACTACGCGGCCGTCGGATCCTCGGTCGGCCGTGAGCAGTTCAAGAACGGCACCGCCGACTTCGCCGTCTCCGAGATCCCGTACGGACTGACCGAGGCCGGCATGCGGGACGCGCCCCCGAAGCGCGGCTACGCCTACATGCCGATCGTCGCGGGCGGCACCGCCTTCATGTACAACCTCAAGATCGGTGGCAAGAAGGTCACCAATCTGCGGCTTTCCGGCGAGGTCGTCACCAGGATCTTCACCGGGAAGACCACCATGTGGAACGCCCCGGAGATCCGGGCGGACAACCCCGGACTCACGCTCCCCGCCCGCCGCATCATCCCCGTCGTACGCTCCGACGGCTCCGGTACGACGGCCCAGCTGACCACCTGGATGGCGAAGGAACACGCCGGTCTGTGGGACGACTACTGCCGGCGGGCGGGCCGGTCCACGCCCTGCGGCATGACCTCGTACTTCCCCGTCGTGCCCGGCTCCTCGCACATCGCCAAGTCCGGTTCGCTCGGCGTCTCCGGCTATACGAAGCAGTCGCACGCCGAGGGCGCGATCACGTACGTCGAGTACTCATACGCGATCAAGACCGGCTTCCCGGTGGCGAAGATGCTCAACTCCTCCGGCTACTACGTGGAGCCGACCGCGTCGAGCGTCGCCGTGGCGCTGCTGAAGGCCCGGATCAACAGCGACAAGAGCTCCGAGAACTACCTCACACAGATCCTGGACGGCGTCTACCGCTCGGCGGACCGCCGCACGTACCCGCTCTCCAGCTACAGCTACATGATCGTGCCGACCAAGGCCGAGCAGCCGTTCACCACGGCCAAGGGCAAGACGCTCGGCACCTTCGCCAACTACTTCCTCTGCGACGGGCAGCAGCAGGCCGAGGAGCTCGGCTACTCGCCGCTGCCGAAGAACCTCGTCGAGGCCGGAATGGAGCAGGTGCGCAGGATCCCCGGCGCACCGACCGCCAGCATCAACATCAAGAGCTGCCGCAACCCCACTTTCTCCTCGGACGGCTCCAACACCCTCGCCAAGAACGCCCCGTACCCGAAGGCCTGTGACCAGCGCGGCTCCCAGCAGTGCGCGGACGGCACGGCGGGCGCCAAGCAGGAGACACCGGTCAAGTCCGGTGCATCGGGCGGAGGTTCGGGCGGTGGTTCGGGCGGCGGCAGCGGAAGCGGCGGTGGTACGGCGAGCGGCTCAGGCTCCGGCGGCGGTACGGGCGGCTCCACGGCCGCCGGTTCGACCGGGGGGGCGGGCTCCACGGACGGGGCCTCCGGCGGTACAGCGGGCAGCTCGTCCGGCGGCGTCATCGACCCCGACACCGGTGAGGTGATCGGCACCGACTCCACCGGCGACGCCTCCGTCGTCGGCAACCCGGTCACCCTCGCCTCCGACGACTCGGTGGGGCTGCGCGGCGTGCTGATGGCTCTGTCGGCGGTGCTGCTGCTCGGCGTGGTCGTCGGGCCCCCGATCACCGCGCGGGCACTGGCCTCGCGCAACCGACGCAAGGAAGGGTTCCGATGAACAGCAGACGCCTCACGGCGGGCATCGGCGCGCTGCTCGCCGCCCTGGTGGTGGCGCTCCTGCCGCTGCCCGCCACGACACCCGCGCAGGCGGCGACGGGCTCCGCGGTCACCGTGACCGGCAAGAAGGGGAAGTTCGACGACTTCTCCGGGCTGAAGGTGACCGTCGACCAGACCAAGCAGCTGCGGGCCCAGGGAGTGCGGATCACCTGGACCGGCGGCAAGGCGACGGAGAGCTTCGACTACAACTACCTCCAGATCATGCAGTGCTGGGGGGACGGCTCCGAGGGGCCCTCGCGCGAACAGTGCCAGTTCGGCAGCGGGATGGCGCAGGGTGGCAACTGGACCTCACTGCGCGAGATCGGCGGTGTGGCCGATCCGGCCGAGAAGGAGTACGACAAGAACGGGCCGAGCGGCGAGTCCTATGTCCCGTTCCGGCCCGCGGACGGCGGGCCCGCGACCACCGCAGCCCGCGACTGGACCTACTTCAGTTCGCTGGACACCAATGAGGAGCCGTACGCGGTCACGCAAAAGGACGGCACGGGGGAGTTCACCTTCCAGATGCAGACCGCGCAGGAGGCGTCGCAGCTCGGCTGCGGCGCCCCGGTGAAGAAGTCCGGTGTGGTCAGGGGCCGTTCCTGCTGGCTGGTCGTCATACCGCGCGGGGAGCACGACGTGGACGGCGCGACGGGCTCAGGCGAGCGGCTGGAGTCGTCGCCCCTCACTGCCTCCAACTGGGCGACGCGCATGGTGGTGCCGCTGGACTTCCTTCCGGTCGGCAACACCTGCCCGGCCGACCGGGCCGAGCGCCGGGCGATCGGCTCGGAGCTGGTCACCGACGCGATGAGCTCGTGGCAGCCGGCGGTCTGCTCGAAGAGCGACGGTGCGAAGTTCGCGTTCAGTCAGAGCGGCGAGGAGAACGCCCGGCAGACGATCGCCTCGCCGAGCGCCAGTGCACCAGGGCTGGCCTTCACCGTCGACCCGATCGAGCCGGCGGCGGATGCCGGGACGGACGGAACACCCGTACAGGCTCCGGTGGCTGTCAGCGCGCTGGTGATTGGCTTCTTCGTCGAGCTGCCGGACTCCGGACAATTGAAGTCGATGAAGCTCACCCCCAGACTCGTCGCGAAAATGCTCACCTCCTCGTACCAGAAGGATGTGACCCGCAGTCGGAAAACAATTCCCGAACACATCAGCGGCAATCCGCTCAGCCTGTTCCATGACCCGGAATTCCAGGAGCTCAATCCGGAATTCAAGGACTGGGCGGAGACGTCTCTGCCGCCCATGAGCCTCATGGTGCAGCTGGAGAGTTCGGACACCACCAGAATGCTCTGGCACTGGCTCCAGTCGGACACCGAGGCAAGGAAATTCCTGGCCGGCACGCCCGACCCCTGGGGCGCGAAGATCAACCCGTACTTCGAGGAGCTCGGCCTCGCCACCGACACCTCCCTCTCCGACTTCCCCAAGGCCGACCCGACGCGTACCGTCCTGACGATCGGGGACGAGCAGCTGGAGTACGGGACCACCGAGGTCGCCCCCTACGTCCAGGACATGCACGACGGTGCGCTGCGCACCCGGCGGGGCAACAGCCTGGCCGCGACCACCGCCGCGCTGGGCGGCAACGGTACGCCCGCCAAACTGGTCAACACCCCGCCGCTGCCTGGCCAGCGGATGGTCCTCGCCGTCGTCGACGCGGCATCCGCGGCCCGTTACGGCCTGCAGACGGCCGCCCTGCGCAACGCCGACGGCACCTTCGTGACCCCCACCGCCACCTCCCTGCTCGCGGGGGTCGCCGCGATGAAGGACTCGGCCGTGCCGGGCGTGCCGGCCCCGGCCCCGGGCGCTGCGAAGGGGAACGCTTACCCGCTGACCGCGGTCGCCTACGCGGCCGCGTACCCGACCCTCGCGGCGGCCGACCGCAAGGACTACGCCTCGCTCATCCGGTACGCGGCGGGCGCCGGCCAGACCCCGGGCCTGTCGCCCGGACAGCTCCCGCCCGGCTACGCCCCCCTTCCCGCGGAGCTCCGTTCCCAGGCACTCGCGGCCGCGGACCGGCTGCAGGACGGGACGGGCGACAGCGGGAGCAGCGGCGGCAATGAGGCCGCCGCCCCATCGAGTGGCGGCGCCCGCGGATCCTCCGGTTCCGGCGGCGGAAGCGGAGGTGCGGACGGCGGAAGCGGAGGTGCGGACGGCGGTACGGCAGCGGGCGGCGCCGATGCCCCGGCCAACCCCGACACCGCGGACTCCGCCGCGCCCTCGGTGTCCCCGACCGACCCGAAGCAGCAGAACGTCGCCGAGTCCGGCGGACTGACCCCTTCGACCGTCCTCGGAATCATCCGCTGGGTCCTGCTGGGAGTGCTGGTCGCGGGCGGAATCGCGGCCCTTTCGGGTCCGATTCTGCTACGGCTTTCGGTACGGAAATCCGTGCGCGCCGGGTGAGTTCTCCAGGTGTCACCTCGTAAATGATTTCGTAACCTGATCAACCGTAACCGTTGGTGGCCGCCGATGACCGGATAGGGAAAAGTTGTCGGTGGCCGGTCGACGGGCCGGTGGTCAAAAGAATTCCGAATTCTGCTTGAGCGTCCATTCCTTCCGATCCTCGTACCCGTCATGCACGGAGGAGAACAGAAGTGAACGTCAAGTCCCGCGCACGTATCGGTGCCGTTGTCGGTACTGCAGCCCTCGCCCTCGGCGCCCTTTCCGCCCCGGCCTTCGCCAACCCGCCCGCCGGCAACTTCCGGGTACTCGCCGGCGTCGGTTCCGACACCACCCAGGACGTCATGAACGGCCTGGGCAACGCCATCGACAACGGCAGCCTGATCGCCTCGTACGACGCCACCGGCACGTCCCCGATCAAGACGCGTGCCGTCGGCTGCGAGATCGCCCGTCCCAACGGCTCCTCGGCCGGCATCAACGCGCTGCGCAACGCCGTCGACAACAAGACCGGCTGCCTGGACTTCGCACGGTCCTCGCGCGGTGTCGCCGACAGCTCGACCACCGATCTGACCTGGATCCCGTTCGGCAAGGACGCGGTGACCTACGCCGTACGCGGTGACAGCGCGCTGCCCAAGGCGCTGACGAAGGCACAGCTCGTCAACATCTACACCTGCAAGACCAA
This sequence comes from Streptomyces sp. NPDC051286, assembly GCF_044455345.1. Taxonomy (NCBI): domain Bacteria; kingdom Bacillati; phylum Actinomycetota; class Actinomycetes; order Kitasatosporales; family Streptomycetaceae; genus Streptomyces; species Streptomyces sp. NPDC051286. Next base: position 76,983 of record NZ_JBITER010000007.1, read on the forward strand.
GTCCCTGAACGGCGTCCCGCTCACACCGCTGCTGCCCCAGTCCGGTTCCGGCACTCGTTCCTTCTTCCTGGGGCAGCTGGGCCTGACCGAGAGCACCTTCGGCTCCTGCGTCGACGACACCGTCCAGGAGCACAACGGCGAGGCGCTGGACAGCGCGGGCGACATCGCCCCGTACTCCGTCGCCCAGTACATCGCCCAGGGCAACGAGATCCCCGGGGTCGTCGACCGGCGCGGCGCAGCGGTGCTCGGTTCGCTGAACGGGGTTCAGCCCCAGCTGGCCGACGGCACCCTCAACACGGCCTTCCCCTTCAACCGTGACATCTACAACGTCGTTCCCACCGCCAAGGTGACCGGCGCCGACCCGACCATGACCGCCGCCTTCGTCGGCTCCACGTCCAAGGTCTGTGCCCAGACCGCCGTGATCAAGACCTACGGCTTCGGCACGATCGCCAACTGCGGCGACACCACCCTCAAGGGCGAGAGCTGACCACCAACCGCTGACCGCGCAACGGCCGGGCACCCCCAGGGTGCCCGGCCCCACGGCGTACCCGCGGAACACCCCGCCGGGCACCCACCGTCCGACCACCGCATCCCATTGGGGGGATCCTCACCATGAGACACCTCGCACCACCCAGAACTGCCGGCGCCCTGCTGGTCTGCTGCTCGCTCCTGCTTGCCGCGGCGGCGGCGTTCCTCGGCCTGACCGCTCCCGACGCGCGCGCCGCCGATGTGCTCGGCAAGCTGACGCTGCCGACCGCGTCCGGAAAGATCGCCGACAGCCCGACCTTCCCCAAGGTGGCGACGGACGGCCCCTGCCCCTCCACCAACGCTCAGCAGGTCTCGCTGGTCGTGTTCAATCCGACCGGCACCGGCACATTGCCGCTGGGCAAGACGGCTGTCGGCGCCCCCTTCGACACGGGACCGATCGCCGCGGAGCTCACCACCGGAACCTCGCTGGAGACACAGCTGCGCTTCTGGATCCCCAGCGGATCGCTGGACGGCACGTACGAGCTCCGGCTGATGTGCCGCACCGCGACGAACGTCGGCAGCCAGTACTTCACCGCCCAGGTCCAGGTCACCGGTGACTCCTGGGCCTTCAAGACCGCTGCCGCCACCACCACGACCCTGGTCGCGACCCCCGCCGCCACTGCCCCCGTCGGGGCCGAGGTCACGCTGAGCGCGGCCGTCACGCCCCCGGCGGCCGCGGGCACAGTGACGTTCCTGGACGGGACCACCGAGCTCGGCTCGGCCGATGTCGCTTCGGGAGCCGCCGAGTTGAAGACGTCGGCGCTCGCCAAGGGCACCCACACGCTGACGGCGAAGTTCGCCCCGACGGACACCGCCGCGTACATCGCATCCGACTCCACGGCCGTCGTCTACACGGTCACCGAGCCGAGCTCCTCGCCCTCGCCGACCCCGAGCGACACCACGAGCCCCACGCCGACCGAGCCCGCCGACCTCGACGTCACCGACGAGGACGGCACGGCCCTGGACGTCAACCCGACGCTCACCGCCGGGCAGAAGGTCCTCGTCACCGCCCGCGGCTACACCAAGGACGCCAAGGTGAAGGTCGTCCTCGCCGACAGCGAGGCCACCTTCCCGGACGCCACGGCCGATGCCGAAGGGACCGTCTCCGCCTACGCGTTCACCGTCCCCAAGGACATCGCCGACGGCTCGTACACGCTCAGCCTCACCGAGGACAAGGCGGACGGCCACAGCGTCGAGTTCGTCTTCACCATCGGCGACGCACCGGACCCCGACCCCAGCCCGAGCGACTCGGCGAGCGACGACGGCGGTGCGACGGCCGGGTCCGACGGCGGTGACACCGGCGGCTCCTCGACCGGAGGTGACGGATCGGGCGGCGGCGACACGCCCTCCGGTCCGCTCGCCTCGACCGGCACCAGCGCCCTCGCGCTCGGCATGGCCGCGCTCTCGCTCTGCGGACTCGGTGCCGCGTTCGTGATGCACGCCCGCCGCAGGGGCCTGCTCAGGTTCTGACGTACGGGGGCGGGGGCTCGCGGCTCCCGCCCCGTACTTCTCCCCGTACACCGTCCCGCCCCAGCGAGGAGCGCATCCGACGTGACGACCGTGCTGACCCCGCCCCCACCGGCGGCCCCCCTGCCCCCGCCACCGCCGTCCCGGCCGCCGGGCCCCGCCGGGGGCTCCCGGCCTCCCGCCCGCCCCGGTCTCGCCCTGGCCGGGGCAGTGCTGTGCGTGCTCGCCGCCGTGCTCCTCGGCTTCGCCGCCAACCTCACCGTTGTCGGTCACCTTCAGCACGCCCGCGACCAGCAGACCGCCTATGACGAACTGCGCAAGCAACTCGCCCTCGGGACAGCCCCGGTCGGCCAGCGCACCTTCGACAACAAGCCTCTCGCGATGGGTGCCCCCGTGGCCCTGCTGCGCATTCCCGTCCTCGGGCTGCGCGAGGTCGTCGGCGAGGGCACCACGTCCGGCGTCCTGATGTCCGGCCCCGGCCACCGCCGCGACACCGCACTGCCCGGCCAGGCGGGCACCAGCGTGATCATGGGCCGCCAGTGGGGCTACGGCAGCCCGTTCAACGCCCTCGCCAAGCTTCCGGCCGGGTCGAAAATCGAGGTGACGACCGGTCAGGGGAAGGCGGTGTACGAGGTGACGGGCGTGCGTCGCCCAGGCGACAGGCTCCCCGTCCCGGCCGGCCAGGACCGCGGCCGGCTCACCCTGATGACCGCGTACGGCTCCCCGTACACCCCCGAGGGCATCCTGCGCATCGACGCCACGCTCACCACCCCCGTCCAGCTCAGCCCGCCCCGGTACGTCCGGCCCGGCTGGACGGGACCCGCCGAAGAGGCGCTCGCCGGCGAGAACGACGCCTGGCTCGCGGTCTTCCTCTGGTCGCAGGCCCTGCTCGCCGCCGCCCTGCTCACTGTCTGGCTGCACCGGGTCTGGGGGAGCTGGCAGACCTGGATCACCGCTGGACCCGTGCTTGCCGCACTCGGTATCGCGGTCGCCGGGGCAGCCACCCGCCTCCTCCCCAACCTGCTCTGAAAATCAAGGAGTTGACCGACAACATGGCTGCCGAGACGATCCCGCTGCCCACTGCCGTACCGCGCACCGTCACCGCGTCCCCCGCCACCCTCGAAGCCGAGTCCGTCTCAGCATGGTTCGGCGACCACAAGGTCCTCGACCGGGTCTCGCTCACCATGCCCGCCCTGGAGGTCACGGCCCTCATCGGCCCGTCCGGGTGTGGCAAGTCGACGTTCCTGCGCATCCTCAACCGGATGCACGAACTGATCGGTTCCGCCTCCCTCGCCGGGCGTGTACTGCTCGACGGCGACGACATCTACGACCGCGGCCGCCGCATCACCCGGGCCCGCCGAGAGATCGGCATGGTCTTCCAGAAGCCCAACCCGTTCCCCGCCATGTCCCTGTACGACAACGTCCTCGCCGGTCTGAAGCTGAACGGCATCAAGGCGGCCAGGGGCGGCAAGGACGACCTCGTCGAGGAGTGTCTGACCAAGGCGGGCCTGTGGCGCGAGGTCAAGGACCGGCTCCGCCAGCCCGGCGGCGCACTCTCCGGAGGCCAGCAGCAACGCCTGTGCATAGCGAGGTCGTTGGCGGTACGGCCCCGGGTCCTGCTGATGGATGAACCGTGCTCGGCGCTCGACCCGACCTCCACCCGCCGGATCGAGGAGACGATCGCCGACCTCAAGGAGGAGGTGACCATCGTCATCGTCACGCACAACATGCAGCAGGCGGCGCGGGTCTCCGACCACTGCGCGTTCTTCCTCGCCGAGCAAGGCACGCCGGGCGTCATCGTCGAGCACGGAACGACCGACGACATGTTCGACTCACCTCAGGACGCCCGCACCGCCGACTACGTGAACGGCCGCTTCGGATGACAGCTCGCGGGTGCGTGGCGGCTGCGCTGTCGGTGGTGTGCGCCGCGCTGCTCACGGGGTGCGGCGCGGGCCCGGCGGACCCGCAGGCGGTACGGGCTCCCGCCCCGCCGTCCGCCGGGCCGGCATCGCGGCCACCCGCGCCCGTACGTACGACACCTCCTGTCACCACAACCCCGACCCGAACCCCGCCCCCGACCCGTACCCCGCCCGGACCGACGAGGCGCCCCGCCACCTCACTGTCCGGTCCCGACTTCTCCCGTACGACCCCTGCCGCCCCACCCGCGAAGCGAAGCCCCACCCCCACCCCGGTCGCCTCGACCGGGAGCGACGGACGCCGGGCCGCGCCGGCCATCACCCTGCGCATCGGCACCTGGTCCGCCCGCATCGTCCGCGGCGGCCAGGACACCATCGACGCCTGCCGGGACGCCGTCCAGTGGGCGGGCCCCGACTTCGGCAACGAGGACGGCTACAAGATGCGTACGATCGTGGTCGTCGGCCACGACTACTGCGGGTTCAGCCAGTTCGCGACCCTGCCCGTCTCCACGGTGGTCACCGTGGAGACTCCTCGCACCGTCCTGCGCTACAAGGTGTACGCGCGCCATCTCACCCCGGGCCGCGGCACCCCCGCCCACGGCCTGTACTGGGGCGATCTGACGCTCCAGTCCTGCGTGGGCCCGGACACCGGCTTCACGTACTTGATGCGTACGTGAAGCCGGCGGTCACAACAGGTCAGATCCCGGCCGCCGCCGCCAGGTCCCGCTTGATCCCGGCGAGCAGCTCCGCACCCCTCGCACGTGCCGCGGGCAGCTCGTCCGCCGTACCGACCGGCACCACGACCTCCAGGTAGCACTTGAGCTTCGGCTCGGTGCCGCTCGGCCGGACGATCACCCGGGCACCCTCCAGGTGGTAGCGAAGTCCGTCGGTGGGCGGCAGCTGCTCCGTGCCCTCCGACAGATCCTCGGCCGAGGTGACGGCGAGCCCCGCGAGCGCGGTCGGCGGGGCCTCGCGCAGCCGCCGCATGGCGTCCGCGATGACCGACAGTTCCTCCACCCGGACCGACAGCTGGTCGGTGGCGTGCAGCCCGTGCTCGACCGCGAGGTCGTCGAGGAGGTCGAGGAGCGTGCGCCCCTGCTCCTTGAGCACGGAGGCCAGCTCGGCGACGAGCAGCGCCGCCGTGATGCCGTCCTTGTCGCGTACGCCGTCGGGGTCGACGCAGTAGCCGAGCGCCTCCTCGTACCCGTACCGCAGGCCGTCGACACGGGCGATCCACTTGAAGCCCGTCAGCGTCTCCTCGTACCCGTTCCCCGACTTCTCGGCGATCCGGCCGAGCAGCGACGACGACACGATGGACTCGGCGAAGACACCGGTGGCGCCGCGGGCGACCAGATGGGCGGCGAGCAGCGCGCCGACCTCGTCACCGCGCAGCATCCGCCAGCCGTCGTCCACGGACGGGTCCGGGACGGCGACGGCGCAGCGGTCGGCGTCCGGGTCGTTGGCGATGACGATGTCCGGGTGCGCGCGCCGGGCGGTGGCGAACGCGAGATCCATCGCCCCCGGCTCCTCCGGGTTCGGGAACGCGACCGTGGGGAACGCCGGGTCGGGCTCGGCCTGCTCGGCGACGAGCACTGGCTCCGGGAACCCGGCGCGGGCGAAGGCCGCGGTCAGGACGGACGTGCCGACGCCGTGCATGGCGGTGTACACGACCTGGGCGGTACGCGGGGACCCGGCGTCGAGCACCGCGTCCGTACGGGCCAGATAGGCGTCCAGGACCTCGTCGCCGAGGATCTCCCAGCCGCTCTCCGGCCGGTCCACGCCGGCCAGCGGGCCGACCGCGGCGATCGCGTCGGCGATCTCCCCGTCCGCCGGGGGCACGATCTGCGAGCCGTCGCCCAGATAGACCTTGTAGCCGTTGTCGCGCGGCGGATTGTGGCTCGCGGTCACCTCGACGCCCGCGACGGCCCCCAGGTGACGTATGGCATACGCCAGGACAGGGGTCGGGAGCGGGCGGGGGAGGACCGCCGCGCGCAGCCCCGCACCGGTCATCACGGCCGCGGTGTCGCGGGCGAAGTCGGCGGACTTGTACCGGGCGTCGTACCCGATGACGACCGTGCCGCCGGTCTGCCCCTTCGCCTTCAGATAGGCGGCGAGCCCGGCGGCGGCGCGGATGACGACGGACCGGTTCATCCGCATCGGCCCGGCCCCCAGCTCACCGCGGAGCCCGGCGGTGCCGAACTGCAGCGTGCCGGCGAACCGTGCGGCGAGCGCGTCGAGGTCCTCGGCGTCGATGAGCTTGGCGAGCTCGTCGCGGGTCTCGGGGTCGGGGTCCTCGGCGAGCCAGGTCCTGGCCTGCGTGATGAGGTCCTGCTGCACGGTGTCCGCCTTTCTGCGGGGTGAGGTGTTTTCCGGGTGCGGGTGGGTGGCACGCCACGCGAGGCGGTCCCGGGCGGGAGACACCGCCCGCCACAGGGCGACGCCCGGTCAGATGCGGTCGAGCACCCGCGCGAGCAACGACCCCATCCGGGTCGCCGAGTCCCGCCCTGCCTGCAGTACCTCTTCGTGGTTCAGCGGCTCGCCGCTCAGCCCGGCGGCCAGATTCGTGACGAGCGAGATGCCCAGCACCTCCGCCCCCGCCTCCCGCGCGGCAATGGCTTCGAGCACCGTGGACATGCCGACCAGGTCGCCGCCCATGACCCGGACCATGTTGATCTCGGCCGGGGTCTCGTAGTGCGGACCGGGGAACTGCACGTACACGCCCTCTTCGAGGGTGGCGTCGACCTCCTTGCACAGCGCGCGCAGCCGCGGCGAGTACAGGTCCGTGAGGTCGACGAAGTTGGCGCCGACGATCGGGGACGCCGCGGTCAGGTTGATGTGGTCGCTGATCAGGACCGGCTGCCCGGGGCGCATGCCCTCGCGCAGACCGCCGCAGCCGTTCGTCAGGACGACGGTCTTGCACCCGGCGGCGACGGCGGTACGGACCCCGTGCGCGACGGCGGCGACGCCGCGGCCCTCGTAGAAGTGCGTGCGGCCGAGGAAGACCAGGGCGCGCTTCTCGCCGATGCGGTACGAGCGGATCGTGCCGCCGTGGCCCTGGACGGCGGGTGGCGGGAAGCCGGGCAGTTCGGTCACCGGGAACTCGGCCTCCGGAGTGCCGAGCGCGTCGCCCGCAGGTGCCCAGCCGGAACCCATCACGAGGGCGACGTCGTGGGTCTCGGCACCGGTCAGCTCGCGCAGGCGGGCAGCGGCGTCGGCAGCGGCGGCGTGCGGGTCGCCCTGGATGTTGTCCGGAATAACAGATGCGTTCACGCGGAAGAGGGTAGCCGGTGATTCCCTACGCGCGTAGATGCCTTTGCGCCGAGTCTGCCCGCGCCTGCTTGTACATTCATGCAAAAGTGCTGGTCCGGCGGGTCAGCAGGGGCGTTTGCGCAGTTCCATCACATAGTCGTGCGGCGCGCCCGCCGACTCGGCGGCGTCCGCGATCTCGCCCAGATAGCGGGCGGACGGCAGCCCGCCCTCGTACCCGTTCAGCACATACATCCAGGCCGGCTCCTCGCCGTCCAGGGTGTGCACCCTGACCCGCATCCGCCGGTAGACGTCGAGGCCGACACCCTCCCAGCGGTCCATGGAGTCCTCGTCCATCGGCGCGAGGTCGTACAACGTCACGAAGACCTGCGAGCGCGGCGCCTCGACCACCGTGGCCAGCGCGCCTTCCCAGCCCATCTGCTCCCCGCCGAAGGTCAGCCGCCAGCCGTTGAGCCAGCCCGTGCCGCGCAGCGGGGAATGCGGTGCGCGGCGCGTCATCAGCCGCGCGTCGAGGTTGCCGGCGTACGCGGCGTAGAGCGACATGGGATCGAGGGTACGGGAGGTGACCCCGAGAGCGGCGATTCCTGCGCGGAAGACCCGGTCGGCGCCCCCGGGGAGAACCGGTGGAGGCCTCTGCGAGGGGACCTCACCGCCCTCCTTCCGCGGTCCTGGCTCCCGTATGGAGGGCCCCGGGGCGAAGCATGTTGGCGCGTGCGGGACAATGGAGTACGTACTGCATACCCCCGGGGTGATCCCCCGGACCCCCGGCCGGGGCGGCAGACGGCCGCGGGATGACATACGCGAGGCGGACTTTTCGTGACCCGGATCGTGATCATCGGCGGCGGACCCGGCGGCTACGAGGCGGCACTGGTGGGCGCCCAGCTCGGCGCGGAGGTGACCGTCGTCGACTGCGACGGCCTCGGCGGCGCGTCGGTACTCACCGACTGCGTGCCCTCGAAGACCCTGATCGCGACGGCAGAGGTGATGACCACCTTCGACTCTTCGTACGAGGAGTTGGGCATCATCGTCGCCGACGACACGCCGTACGTCGAGCAGGCGGCGCGGGTGGTCGGTGTCGACCTCGGCAAGGTCAACCGACGGGTGAAGCGCCTGGCGCTCGCCCAGTCCCACGACATCACCGCCTCCGTCACCCGTGCGGGGGCCCGGGTGACGCGCGGCCGCGGGCGTCTGGAAGGGCTCCAGGCCGCCGACGGCTCCCGCACGGTCGTCGTGACCGCGGCCGACGGTACGGAGGAGAGGCTCACCGCCGACGCCGTGCTGATCGCGACCGGCGGCCACCCCCGGGAGATCCCGGACGCGCTCCCCGACGGCGAGCGCATTCTGAACTGGACCCAGGTCTACGACCTCGACGAACTCCCCGAGGAGCTCATCGTGGTCGGCTCCGGCGTCACCGGTGCCGAGTTCGCCGGTGCCTACCAGGCGCTCGGCTCCCGCGTCACGCTCGTCTCGTCCCGCGACCGGGTGCTGCCGGGCGAGGACCCGGACGCGGCCGCCGTGCTGGAGGACGTCTTCCGGCGCCGCGGCATGAACGTCATGGCCCGCTCCCGCGCCCAGGCGGCGAAGCGGGTCGGCGACCGGGTCGAGGTCACCCTCGCCGACGGCCGGGTCATCTCCGGTTCGCACTGCCTGATGGCGGTCGGCGCGATCCCGAACAGCGCGGGCATGGGCCTGGAGGAGGCCGGGGTCAGGCTCAAGGAGTCCGGCCACATCTGGACCGACAAGGTCTCCCGCACCAGCGCCCCCGGTGTGTACGCGGCCGGTGACGTCACCGGCATCTTCGCGCTGGCCTCGGTCGCCGCGATGCAGGGCCGGATCGCGATGTACCACTTCCTCGGTGACGCGGTGGCTCCGCTGAACCTGAAGACGGTCTCCTCGAACGTCTTCACCGACCCCGAGATCGCCACCGTCGGCTACAGCCAGGCCGACGTCGACTCCGGCAAGATCGACGCCCGGGTGGTCAAGCTGCCGCTGCTGCGCAACCCGCGCGCCAAGATGCAGGGCATCCGCGACGGCTTCGTCAAGATCTTCTGCCGGCCCGGCACCGGCATTGTGGTCGGCGGCTGTGTCGTCGCGCCGCGGGCGAGCGAGCTGATCCACCCCATCTCGATCGCGGTCGACAACAATCTGACGGTGGAGCAGATCGCAAACGCTTTCACCGTGTATCCGTCCCTGTCGGGATCGATCGCGGAAGTGGCTCGTCAGTTGCACACCCGTAAGCTCGCGGGCGAGGCGTAAGCGCCTTCGGGCACCCGGCACTCCCCGGCAACCCCTGGCAACTCAGGCGGGCGGGAAGCCGTCGGACGATCAGTACGGGACAACAGCGAGGCCGCCTATATCACTTGGCGGCCCCTTGTATGTACAACTTCTGTTATTCGGCGCAAACTGCTGAAAACTATCGGGTGGTCACGTTACTGTCAGTTTCGTGTTCGCTGCAGAACGTCGTCAATTGATCCTCGAAATGGTGCGCGCCAACGGGGCGGTATCGCTCCGTGAGCTCGCCCGCGTCGTCCAGACCTCCGAAGTGACCGTACGGCGGGACGTGCGGGCACTGGAGGCAGAAGGACTCCTCGACCGCCGGCACGGCGGTGCGGTTTTGCCGGGCGGTTTGACGCGGGAGTCCGGCTTTCCGCAGAAATCCCATCTCGCCACCGCGGAGAAGACGGCCATCGCCGACCTGGCCGCCGGTCTCGTCGAAGAGGGCGAGGCCATCGTGGTCGGAGCCGGTACGACCACGCAGGAGCTGGCCCGCCGGCTCGCGCGGATCCCCGGCCTGACCGTCGTCACCAACTCACTGCTGGTCGCCCAGGCGTTGGCCCATGCCAACCGGGTGGAAGTGGTGATGACCGGAGGCACCCTGCGCGGTTCCAACTACGCCCTGGTGGGCAGCGGTGCGGAGCAGTCGCTCCAGGGGCTGCGGGTGTCGCGCGCGTTCCTGTCCGGGAGCGGACTCACCGCCGAGCGGGGGCTGTCGACGTCCAACATGCTCTCGGCGAGTGTCGACCGGGCGTTGGTGCAGGCCGCTGCGGAGGTGGTGGTCCTGGCGGACCACACCAAGCTCGGCTCCGACACGATGTTCCAGACGGTGCCCACGGACCTGATCACCCGTCTGGTGACGGACGAAACTCCGGCCCACGACGAGCGGTCCGCCACCGAGTTGCAGGCACTGGCCGACCAGGGCGTACAGATCGCGGTGGCCGGGGCGGGGATGGGCCCGGTCGGGACCGACTCCCACCCGCCGGGGCGCCAGGCGCGCCGCGACATGCCCCTGCCCGGTCAGCGGCGCACGCATGGCGGTCCGGGGCCGCAACTGCGCAGCGCGGCTTCGGCCCTGACGGATCAGCCCCCGGGCGACCGGGCCCGCGTGGCGGACCTGCGTCGCCGCTGACGGCCTCCCCCCGGGGTAGGGGGTGGACCAGCGAGCGGCGGCGTGCGGCTTCGGTGGCAAGGCGGAGGACGGAGTCGACGCGGAGGGGGCACCTCCCACGCGATTGCGGAGCGGTCTCAGCCTGCCGCCGCCCGCGGCCCCTTCAGCCCCTGCAACGTCAGCGTCAGCAGTCGCCCGGCCAGCGCCGGATCCTCCGGCGCCTGCTCCGCCGCCAGCGCGATCGCATTCGTCAGCTGCATCAGGTCGGCGATCGACACGTCCGCCCGCACCGTCCCACTCTCCTGCGCCCGTGCGAGCAGCCGTGCCCCCGCCTCGCGCAGCGGCACGTTGCAGTCGGACAGGGCCGAAGTCTCGTCCCGTGACGTCGACATGAGTGCCTGCGCGAGCCCGCGGTACTCACCCGCATGGGTGATGATCGCGCCGAGCCAGTCCACCAGACCCGCGCACGGATCCGCCTTCGCCAGCTCGTGGGAGCGGGCGAGCAGTGAGGCGACCGCTTCCTGGAACACCGCGCTCATCAGCGCGTGCCGGTTCGGGAAGTGCCGGTACAGCGTGCCGATCCCCACGCCCGCCCGGCGTGCGATGTCCTCCAGCGAGGCATCGGTGCCATGCTCCGCGAACGCCGTACGGGCCTCGCGCAGCAACCGGTCGTAGTTGCGGCGCGCGTCGGCGCGCATGGGCCGGCCCGGCGTCTGTGCCGTGCTCATCGCCATTGCGCAGTCCTCCCTTTTCCGCCCCCGAGGTCCAGGATGCCATTGCGTGAACTTACGGCCTCCCCCGCGACAGGGAGCGGGCTCCCGCCGCGGCACCGGGACGGCGCCGGCGGACGGCAAGGGCCCCTGCGGAGTCGTTCGCACGACTCCGCAGGGGCCCCGGGACGGCTCCGTGGATCAGTCCTTGATCTCGCAGATCACGGCGCCGGACGAGACCGAGCCGCCGACCTCCGCGGCCAGCCCCTTGATCGTGCCGGCGCGGTGCGCGTTGAGGGGCTGTTCCATCTTCATGGCCTCCAGGACGACGATCAGATCGCCCTCGTTGACCGCCTGGCCCTCCTCGACGGCGATCTTGACGATCGTGCCCTGCATCGGGGACGCGAGGGTGTCGCCGGAGACCGCGGAGCCGCTCTTCTTCGCCGCGCGGCGCTTGGGCTTGGCGCCCGCCGCGAGTCCGGTGCGGGCCAGGCTCATGCCCAGCGACGAGGGCAGGGAGACCTCGAGACGCTTGCCGCCGACCTCGACGACGACCGTCTCGCGGCCTGCCTCCTCCTCCGCCTCCGTCTCGGCGGGGGTGGTGAAGGGCTTGATCTCGTTGACGAACTCCGTCTCGATCCAGCGGGTGTGGATGCGGAACGGGTCGCTGGTGAACGCCGGGTCGGCGACGACCGCGCGGTGGAACGGGATCGCGGTGGCCATGCCCTCGACGTTGAACTCGGCCAGCGCGCGCGCCGCCCGCTGCAGAGCCTGCTCACGCGTCGCACCGGTCACGATGAGCTTCGCGAGCAGCGAGTCCCAGGCGGGGCCGATGACCGAGCCGGACTCGACGCCCGCGTCCAGGCGGACACCCGGACCGGCCGGCGGCGCGAACACCGTCACCGTGCCCGGGGCGGGCAGGAAGCCGCGGCCCGGGTCCTCACCGTTGATCCGGAACTCGAACGAGTGCCCGCGTACCGGCGGGTCGTCGTAACCGAGCTTCTCGCCGTCCGCGATCCGGAACATCTCGCGGACCAGGTCGAGACCGGTGACCTCCTCGGTGACCGGGTGCTCGACCTGCAGTCGGGTGTTGACCTCCAGGAACGAGATCGTGCCGTCCAGACCGACCAGGAATTCCACGGTGCCCGCACCGATGTACCCGGCCTCCTTCAGGATCGCCTTCGACGCCGCGTACAGCTCCGCGTTCTGCGCCTCGGACAGGAACGGCGCGGGAGCCTCCTCCACCAGCTTCTGGTGGCGGCGCTGCAGCGAGCAGTCACGGGTCGACACGACGACGACATTGCCGTGGCTGTCGGCCAGGCACTGCGTCTCCACGTGCCGCGGCTTGTCGAGGTAGCGCTCCACGAAACACTCCCCGCGCCCGAACGCCGCGACCGCCTCGCGGACCGCGGAGTCGTACAGCTCCGGGATCTCCTCCAGCGTCCGGGCCACCTTCAGCCCGCGACCTCCGCCGCCGAACGCCGCCTTGATCGCGATCGGCAGCCCGTGCTGCTCGGCGAACGCCACGACCTCCGCGGAACCCGATACCGGGTCCGGGGTGCCGGCGACCAGCGGCGCACCGGCACGCTGCGCGATGTGCCGGGCCGCGACCTTGTCGCCCAGGTCCCGGATCGCCTGCGGCGGCGGACCGATCCACGTCAGCCCGGCGTCCAGCACGGCCTGGGCGAACTCGGCGTTCTCCGACAGGAAGCCGTAGCCCGGGTGGATCGCGTCCGCCCCCGAGTCCTTGGCAGCCTGCAGCACCTTGGCCATGTCCAGGTAGCTGGCGGCCGGTGTGTCACCGCCCAGAGCGAATGCCTCGTCGGCCGCACGCACATGCAGAGCGTCCCGGTCCGGGTCGGCGTAGACGGCCACGCTCCCGATCCCGGCATCCCGGCACGCCCGAGCAACACGGACAGCAATTTCGCCACGGTTGGCGATGAGCACCTTGCGCACGATGGCTCCCTCCTTGAAACAAGCTGAGTTTAGGGACTACCGACACGGCCTTACGACCCGTCCCCATTGGTGAGCTTGCCCACACGGAGCGTGATTCGAGGCCTGCTCGAAGCGCGAAATCCCTTGTGGCACCACGGTACGCCGGGTTTCATGACCGCACAGTAGCCACGAGGTGTGGTCCGGGTCTCTGTTCATAGGAGTGCTGGCTTCTGGCGTTTCTTTGTTGAGTACCTACTAACGGGCGGGGTTTTCTTTGCGTGACGCACGAGGGGCACGACAACGCGGAGTTCGTGCGGCGAGTGTGATCCGTGTCCGGGTGCGGAAAGTGGGAGGCAGGGCGGTCTGAACTCTTGTCCGAAGGATTACCCGTTAGTAGGGTCCGCGCTATTGCGCGTACTGCAGGTAACAGGGGGTGAGCGCCGTGGTGCGCAGACCGGTGGCTTTCGTGGCCGCAATCGTGCTGTTCGTGGAAGCCGCGGGCATGGTGCTCGTCAACGGCATCCTGGCGACGGTCGTCGACAACCAGGAGATGTCACTGGCGGGGCTCGATCCCGCCGCCATGTCCGCCGGGGCGTGGGCGATGGGTGGCGTGGCCGGCCTCTATCTGGTGCTGTGCGGTCTCGTCCTGCTGATGACCGGCATCCGTGACCGCGCCCCCGGCCGGGCCGGCCGGTTCGCCCTGATCGGCTGCGCCGTGGTGCACGGGGTGCTGGGCGCGCTGACCGTGGGGCTGGTCGGCTGGGCCGCGTTCGCCTGCATGATGGTCGTGCTCGGACTGATCGTGCTGGCTCTGGTGGCGTACGGGACCGTGCGCGAGAAGGGCGACGGCGAGGCGGACGGGAACGGCGGCGGCGCCGAAGAGGGTGCTCCGGCGCCCGCGTGACCCGCCCGCGCGTCAGACCCACAAGTCGGTGACGGAGAAACCCAGTTCGCCCAGGAGTCGGCGCAGCAGCGGCAGTGAGAGCCCGATGACATTGCCGTGGTCGCCCTCGATGGAGTCGATGAACGGTGCCGAGCGCCCGTCCAGCGTGAAGGCGCCCGCGACATGGAGCGGCTCGCCCGAGGCGACGTAGGCGGCGATCTCGGCATCCGTGGGCTCACCGAACCGTACGACGGTGGACGCCGTCGCGGACGCCGTACGCCCGGTCGCCGTGTCGATCACGCTGTGGCCGGTCTGCAGGATCCCCGACCGGCCGCGCATGGACTTCCAGCGGGCGGTGGCCTCCTCGCTCTCGGCCGGCTTCCCGAGCGCCTCGCCGTCGAGTTCGAGGACCGAGTCGCACCCGATGACCAGGGCCCCCGCGGCCTCCGGACGGCCGGCCACGGCGGCGGCCTTCGCCTCGGCGAGGACAAGCGCGAGCTCGCCCGGTGTCGGGGCGGTCAACGCGTCCTCGTCCACACCACTGACGATCACCTCGGGTGCGAAGCCGGCCTGGCGCAGCAGGCCGAGACGGGCGGGGGAGGCGGAGGCGAGCACGAGACGGCGCTGATCAGTCATACCGGCCATCGTAGAAGGGCCCGCCACGCCGCAGTACCACGCATCCACAGCCTCGGCGCACGCCGCGGCACCGGGCGCCCACGGCGTCAGCGGGTGCCCAGCGCCAGCATGATGACGACCATGGCGAGCGCAAGCACCAGCCACACACGCCGCATCATGTCCTGGGCGTCGCGCAGCTCTTTCGGGGGCTTGTTCTCGGGGTCGGACCACAGCATGATCCCGATCCTGCTGCGGCCGCCCCCGCGGCGCCTGAGTACGGGTACTCAGGCGCCCTGGTGCGTACGCACCGGATCGTGCCGCGACCGCACGGCGGAGGCCCGGAAGCCGCCACGGCGGGTTCCGGGCCTCCGAGGACACCGTGCGGCCGGACCGTTACCCCGGCCAGTACGTCCGCGCCCAGGCCAGCGGGCCAGGCCGGTGGCGCTCCCGGCGGGCGATGCGGCCCGGGTCGGACCACCGCTCGGGCAGCGCGGGCGCGCCGGACGACACAGCGGCCGTCGCCGCGGCGCGCGCCTGGACCACTGCCAGTGCGGCGGCCAGCTCCTCCGGGGTCGGGTTGCCCCGTACGACCTTGATCATGGTCAGGACCCTTTCTAGAGGGGGATGTTGCCGTGCTTCTTCGGGGGCAGCGACTCCCGCTTCGTACGCAGCTGGCGCAGCCCCTTCACCACGTGTGTCCGGGTGTCGGACGGCATGATCACCGCGTCCACGTAGCCGCGTTCGGCCGCCACGTACGGGTTGAGCAGCGTGTCCTCGTACTCCTGGATCAGCCGCGCCCGGGTCGCCTCCTCGTCCTCCGCCTCTGCGATGGTGCGGCGGTGCAGGATGTTGACGGCGCCCTGCGCCCCCATCACCGCGATCTGCGCGGTCGGCCAGGCGAGGTTGATGTCGGCGCCCAGGTGCTTGGAGCCCATGACGTCGTACGCGCCGCCGAACGCCTTGCGGGTGATCACCGTGATCAGCGGGACGGTCGCCTCCGCGTACGCGTAGATCAGCTTGGCGCCGCGCCGGATGATGCCGCCGTACTCCTGGTCGACGCCGGGCAGGAAGCCGGGGACGTCGACGAAGGTCAGCACGGGCACGTTGAACGCGTCGCAGGTACGGACGAAGCGTGCGGCCTTTTCGCTCGCGTTGATGTCCAGACAACCCGCGAACTGCATCGGCTGGTTGGCGACGATGCCGACGGGGTAGCCCTCGACACGCCCGAAGCCGGTGATGATGTTCGGCGCGAACAGGGCCTGCGTCTCAAGGAACTCGCCGTCGTCCAGCACATGCTCGATGGCGGTGTGCATGTCGTACGGCTGGTTCGCCGAGTCCGGGATGAGGGTGTCGAGCTCACGGTCCTCGTCGGTCACCGTGAGATCCGCCTCCTCCGGGAAGGCGGGTGCCTCGGAGAGGTTGTTCGACGGGAGGTAGGACAGCAGCGACTTGACGTACTCGATGGCGTCCTTCTCGTCACCCGCCATGTGATGCGCCACACCCGAGGTGGTGTTGTGCGTACGGGCGCCGCCCAGCTCCTCGAAGCCGACGTCCTCACCGGTCACCGTCTTGATGACGTCGGGACCCGTGATGAACATGTGCGAGGTCTGGTCCACCATCACCGTGAAGTCGGTGATCGCGGGGGAGTAGACCGCACCGCCCGCGCACGGGCCGACGACCAGCGAGATCTGCGGGATCACCCCGGAGGCATGGGTGTTGCGGCGGAAGATCTCCCCGTACATGCCGAGGGCCATGACGCCCTCCTGGATACGGGCGCCGCCGGAGTCATTGATGCCGATGACCGGGCAGCCGGTCTTCAGTGCGAAGTCCATCACCTTCATGATCTTCTGGCCGAAGACCTCGCCCAGGGAGCCGCCCAGGACCGTGAAGTCCTGGGAGAACACCGCCACCGGGCGGCCGTCGACCGTGCCGTAGCCGGTGACCACACCGTCGCCGTAGGGGCGGTTCTTCTCCATCCCGAAGTCGGTGGAGCGGTGACGGGCGAATTCGTCGAGCTCCACGAAGGAGCCCTCGTCGAGCAGGAGATCGACCCGCTCGCGGGCGGTCAACTTGCCCTTGGCGTGTTGCTTTTCGACCGCGCGTGCGGAACCGGCATGTGTCGCCTCGTCGATACGGCGCTGCAGGTCCGCGATCTTGCCCGCGGTGGTGTGGATGTCGATCTCTTCCGGCTCGGACATCGGGTGGCGGCTCCCTGCCTGGTCACGGGGACGACTGACTGGTGGGTTCTACGGCTGCGTGCGCGGCCGGGTGCGCGAGGACGGCCGGGCGGGCAGCTGCCGAAGGTGCTGACTGGCTACTGATCCGTAGCGTATCGGCGCGGATACCGTTCGGCAGTGCGTCGTTTGCCACACCTAGGGTGGCTTGCATGACACCTCCGGATGCGTCACAGAACCGCTGGTCGGACCTGGACCGGCCGCCCCTGAACGTCGCCGCGCTGCGCCGCGGACTGCTGCGGCCGGGCGGACTGTGGACCTCGCTCGACGTCGTGGACACGATCGGTTCCACCAACTCCGACCTCGCGGGACGGGCCGCGGAACTCACTGAGGGCACGGTCCTGATCGCCGAGGAACAGACCTCGGGCCGAGGCCGCCTCGACCGGACCTGGACGGCGCCCGCCCGCTCCGGCCTGTTCTTCTCCGTCTACCTGACCCCCGGCGAGGGCGTACCGGTCCATCGCTGGGGCTGGCTGCCGCTGCTCGCGGGTGTCGCGGCGGCGACCGGTCTGGCAAAGGCGGCGGGCGTCGACATGGCGCTGAAATGGCCGAACGACCTGCTGGTCACGGTGGCGGGCGAGGAGCGGAAGGCGGGCGGCATCCTGGCCGAGCGCGCCGCGAACGGCGTCGTGGTCGGTATCGGTATCAACGTCTCCCTGCACGTGGACGAGCTTCCCGTCCCCACGGCCGCCTCCCTCGCCCTGGCCGGAGCGATCTCCACCGACCGGGAGACGCTGCTGCGGGGCGTGCTGCGCTCGCTGGAACACTGGTACGAGGAATGGCGCGCGGCCGACGGCGACGCGGCGGAGAGCGGCCTCCAGGCGGCGTACGCGGCGGGCTGCGCGACGCTGGGGCGGACGGTGTGCGCCCAGCTTCCCGGCGACCGCTCCCTCACCGGTGAGGCGGTGGCGATCGACGGTGACGGCCGCCTGATCCTGTCCACCGAGGAGGGCCTCCAGGAACCGGTGTCGGCGGGCGACATCGTCCACCTCAGGGGCACTGGCTAGCGCCGTACCGGGGCGCCCACCGGTGGCGCCGCCGGGCGGCGGGGACGGCCCGAGGCCCGGTGACCCCGCCAGTACGGGGGTCGCCGGGGCCCCACCACCCACAGCCCCCCACGCCCCCGGCGCGGGCCCGCCCCGTACCGGGGTGTCCGGTCCGGCGGTTGTCCCTGTGGAGGCCGTCCACCGGGGAGTGGCCCCCCGCGCCTGCGGCTCGGGCCTGCCCCGTATCGGGGTGTCCGGTCCGGCGGTCGGCCCTGTGGAGGCCGTCCGCTGGGGAGTGGCCCTCTGCGCCTGCGGCTCGGGCCCGCCCCGTACCGGGGTGTCCGGTCCGGCGGTCGGCCCCGTGGAAACCGTCCACCGGGGACCAGCCCCCCACGCCCCCGGCCCGGGCCCGCCCCGTACCGGGGTGTCCGGTCCGGCGGTTGTCCCTGTGGAAACCGTCCACCGGGGAGTGGCCCCCCACGCCCCCGGCCCGGGCCCGCCCCGTACCCGGGCGCCCTCATTTAGTGAGGTAGCGCACACCTGCCGTATCGTTGAGGCGATCCACCGACAGATCGGCAGGGCAGTGCGCAGGGAACGGGCAGGAGGCGGCTGGTGACCGTCGACGACACGAGCTCCGGCGCGGGTGCGGAGCCCCCATCGGAACCCTCGGTCCACGCGACGCCGCATCACGAAGTCGACCACACGGCGGAACCGACCGACGATCCCCTCGCGATCCGGCTGGAACAGCTGATCCTGGGGGCCGACCGCCGCTACACCCCGTTCCAGGCGGCCCGTACCGCCGGTGTCTCGATGGACCTGGCGTCACGGTTCTGGCGGGCCATGGGGTTCGCCGACATCGGGCAGGCGAAGGCGCTCACCGAGGCGGACGTGCTGGCGCTGCGGCGGCTCGCCGGACTCGTGGAGGCGGGACTGCTCAGCGAGCCCATGGCGGTGCAGGTCGCCCGGTCCACCGGGCAGACCACCGCCCGGCTGGCGGAATGGCAGATCGATTCCTTCCTGGAGGGGCTGACCGAGCCGCCCGAGCCCGGCATGACCCGCACCGAGGTCACATATCCCCTGATAGAGCTGCTCCTGCCGGAGCTGGAGGAGTTCCTCATCTATGTCTGGCGGCGCCAGCTCGCCGCCGCGACCGGCCGGGTGGTGCAGGCGGCCGACGACGACGAGATGGTGGACCGCAGGCTCGCCGTCGGCTTCGCGGACCTGGTCGGCTTCACCCGGCTGACCCGACGGCTGGAGGAGGAGGAGCTCGGCGAGCTCGTCGAGTCGTTCGAGACGACCTGCGCCGACCTGGTCGCCGCGCACGGCGGTCGGCTCATCAAGACCCTCGGTGACGAGGTCCTCTTCGCCGCCGACGACGCGGGCACGGCGGCCGAGATCGCGCTGCGCCTGATAGAGGCAATGGCCCAGGACGAGACGATGCCCGCGCTCCGCGTCGGCATCGCGTTCGGCACCGTCACGACCCGGATGGGCGATGTCTTCGGCACGACGGTGAACCTCGCCAGCCGGCTCACCTCGATAGCGCCCAAGGACGCCGTGCTGGTGGACGGCGCCTTCGCGGAGGAGCTGACGCGTACGGGCGACGCCCCGGCCTCCGAGGCGCAGGCGGCGGAGGAGGCCGCGGCGGCCGAGAAGGAGCGCGAGGACGGCATGGAGCCGTCGGCCGTGCCGAAGTACCGGTACGGGCTGCAGCCGATGTGGCAGCGGCCGGTGCGTGGGCTCGGCGTGGTGGAGCCGTGGCTGCTGGCCCGGCGCGGTACGTCCTGACCCACCCCCCCCGGCGCGCTCGCGGACACCCCCCAGGATCCCCCTAAGATCCCTCCGGTAACGCTCGTTAACCGGAGGGGTGCAGTCATGACCGTCACGTCCGAGCAGCGGTTCGGGGAGTTCGTCGTCGTACGGGTCCACGAGGGCCAGGACCATGTCGCCGAACTGGTTCTGGACCGGCCCAAGGCCATGAACGCCGTGTCCACGGACATGGCCCGCTCGATCGGTGCCGCCTGTGCGGCGCTCGCCGCCGACCCCGCCGTACGGGTCACCATTCTCACGTCCAGCCACGAGCGCGCCTTTTGTGTGGGTGCGGACCTCAAGGAACGGAACTCCTTCACCGACGCCGAGCTGGTGCGGCAGCGGCCCACCGCACGCGCCGCCTATACCGGCGTCCTCGACCTGCCGATGCCGACGGTCGCCGCCGTGCACGGGTTCGCCCTCGGCGGCGGATTCGAGCTGGCTCTCTCCTGCGATCTGATCGTCGCCGACCGGACCGCCGTGGTGGGGCTGCCGGAGGTGTCGGTCGGCGTCATCCCGGGGGGCGGCGGCACCCAGCTGCTGCCGCGCCGGATCGGGGCGGCGCGCGCCGCCGAGCTGGTCTTCACCGCCCGGCGGGTGGAGGCCGCGGAGGCAAGGGAGTTGGGCCTCGTCGACGAGCTGGTGGAGGCCGGGGAGGACCGGACGCAGGCGCTCGCGCTCGCCGGGCGGATCGCGGCCAACTCGCCGGTGGGTCTGCGTGCTGCGAAGCGTGCGCTGCGGCTCGGACACGGGCTCGATCTGCGGGCCGGACTGGAAGTGGAGGACGCGGCCTGGCGCTCGGTGGCCTTCTCCGGGGACCGGGCCGAGGGCGTGGCCGCGTTCAACGAGAAGCGGAAGCCGAACTGGCCCGGCGAGTAACGGTACGTCGTGGCTCCGACGCGCAGAGCAGGAGATTCGCGGCTTCAAATTGATCAAATCACCACAGATCTACATACGATGTAACGATGGGTGGTGAAGATGTGCGGCTGCGGGCCGTCGTATCGCTTGCGCAGTCGATGGCTGCGGCGCAGGCCCCGCGCGAGTCCTGGCGGGCGGCCGCGCTGGGGGCGTGCGAGGCGTTGGGTGGCAGCTTCGCCGCGCTCTCCGTGTGGGAGCGTGGGCCGGGGCGGCTCCGGGTGCTGGTGAACGCGGGTGAACGGGCCGAGGGGGAGGAGGAGTTCCCCGATGAGGAGACGTACCCGGTGCACGAGTTCCCGGAGATCACCGAGTTCCTGCACGAGCGGTGGGCGGGGGGCGGTGAACCGGACGCCTGGGTGGAGACGGCCGACGGGCCGGCCGGCGAGGACGGTGTCGCGTCCGACGTGGAATCGGCGGGTGCGGGCGAGCCCGGGAGCGGTTACCGCCATGAGCGCGTGGCGGCTCTGCGCCGCCGCAGGCGCGGCTGCTGTGTGGTCGCGCCGATCGTGCTGCACGGGCGGGCCTGGGGTGAGCTCTATGTGGCGCGACCGGTGGGGGTGCCGGTGTTCGGGCGGGAGGACGCGGACTTCGCGACCGTGCTGGCAGCCGTCGTCGCCGCCGGGATCTCCCAGACCGAGCGCCTCGAAGAGGTTCGCAGGCTCGCCTTCACCGACCCGCTGACGGGGCTGGCCAACCGTCGCCTCGTCGATGCGCGGCTCGACGAGGCGGTGGAACGGCACCATGCCGACGGCTCGGTGGTCAGCCTGGTCGTCTGCGACCTGAACGGCCTGAAAGAGGTCAACGACACGCTCGGCCACGCGGTCGGTGACCGATTGCTGGAACGTTTCGGCTCGGTGCTGTCACGGTGTGGCGCGATGTTGCCGGGCGCGCTCGCGGCCCGGCTCGGCGGTGACGAGTTCTGTCTGCTCGCCGTGGGCCCCGAGGCGGACGAGGTGATCCGGGTGGCCGCCGAACTTTGCGACCGGGCATCGGGGTTGGAGCACGGCGACGGGGTCGCCTGCGGGATCGCGTCGACCGGCGACCCGATCGGTCCGGTGGTCTCGGCCCGGCGGCTCTTCCGGCTGGCGGACGCCGCCCAGTACCGGGCGAAGGCGGCCCGCTCGACGAAACCGGTGGTGGCGGGGCGGGACGGCGAGGTCATCCGGCTCGCCGACTCGCCACCGAAGTCCGCCCATGACCGCCGTCGGCTGCGCGGCAGCCGCCCGTAGCGGTCGCGCGGAACCGCGATCGAGATCGGTAACGGCCGGGAGCCCGCTCGCTGTCGTGCACCCGGCCGTAAGGGGCCAGCCGCACAACCACTAGTGACATGGGGAGATTCAGTCCGTACGCTTCTGAATATGGATATGCACACAGTCGTGGTGGGGACGTCCGGTACCACCGCAGAGGACGTCATCGCCGTGGCTCGCGCGGGAGCCCGCGTCGAGCTCTCCGCAGCCGCAGTCAGCGCACTCGCCGCCGCCCGCGAGATCGTGGACGCGCTGGCCGCCAAGCCCGAGCCGGTCTATGGCGTCTCCACCGGCTTCGGCGCGCTCGCCAGCCGGCACATCAGCCCCGACCTGCGGGCCCAGCTCCAGCGCAACATCGTCCGCTCGCACGCGGCCGGGATGGGCCCGCGCGTCGAGCGCGAGGTCGTGCGGGCGCTGATGTTCCTGCGCCTGAAGACGGTCTGCTCCGGCCACACCGGCGTACGCCCCGAGGTTGCCCAGACCATGGCCGACGTACTGAACGCGGGCATCACCCCCGTCGTGCACGAGTACGGCTCGCTCGGCTGCTCCGGCGACCTGGCACCCCTCTCGCACTGTGCCCTGACGCTGATGGGCGAGGGCGACGCCGAGGGTCCCGACGGTGTCGTACGCCCGGCCGGTGAGCTCCTCGCCGCGCACGGCATCGCCCCTGTCGAACTGCGCGAGAAGGAGGGTCTCGCCCTCCTCAACGGCACCGACGGCATGCTCGGCATGCTCGTGATGGCCCTCGCCGACCTGACGAACCTCTACACCTCCGCCGACATCACCGCCGCGCTCAGCCTGGAGGCACTGCTCGGCACGGAGAAGGTCCTCGCCCCGGAGCTGCACGCCATCCGCCCGCACCCGGGCCAGGGCGTCAGCGCCGACAACATGCTGCGGATGCTGTCCGGGTCCGGCCTCACCGGTCATCACCAGGACGACGCGCCGCGCGTCCAGGACGCCTACTCCGTGCGGTGCGCGCCCCAGGTCAACGGCGCCGGGCGGGACACCCTCGCGTACGCCGGGATCGTCGCCGACCGCGAGCTGGCCTCCGCCGTCGACAACCCGGTCGTCCTGCCGGACGGCCGCGTCGAGTCCAACGGCAACTTCCACGGCGCCCCGGTGGCGTACGTACTCGACTTCCTGGCGATCGTCGCGGCCGACCTCGGCTCGATCACCGAGCGCCGCACGGACCGGCTGCTGGACAAGAACCGTTCGCACGGGCTGCCGCCGTTCCTCGCCGACGACGCCGGTGTCGACTCGGGTCTGATGATCGCTCAGTACACGCAGGCCGCCCTGGTGAGCGAGATGAAGCGGCTCGCGGTCCCGGCGTCGGCGGACTCGATCCCGTCCTCCGCGATGCAGGAGGACCACGTCTCCATGGGCTGGTCGGCGGCGCGCAAACTCCGTACCGCGGTGGAGAACCTCGGCCGGATCATCGCCGTCGAGCTGTACGCGGCGACCCGTGCCATCGAACTGCGCGCCGCCCAGGGGCTCGCCCCGGCGCCCGCCTCCCTCGCCGCGATCGAGGCGCTGAGGGCGGCCGGCGTCGAGGGGCCCGGCCCGGACCGGTTCCTGTCGCCGGATCTGGCTGCCGCGGACGCGTTCGTGCGGAGCGGGAAGCTGGTCGCTGCGGTGGAGCCGGTCACCGGGGCACTGGCGTAGGGCGCGTCCGCAAAGTCCCGCCCGGCCCGCAGAGTTGCCGGGATACCCAAGTGGCTCCGCTGCTCGGGAATCCCGGCGCCCTGCTTCGGGCCTGCCAGGCGTCGCCTGGCAGGCGGGACTTTCGGAACACGCCATAAGGGCTGTTTCGTAATCCCTGGTGGGCGCACGACGACAGCTACGGCACCTCGCCGCGTTGTCGGAACGCCCGAATACGCCCAGTATGAGGGCGCTCCTCCGCCTTGCGATGCACCGCATCTGACGCCGTGCGCTGATCCACCAGGGATTACGGGACAGCCCTTACGGCCTGGTGCACGATAGCGAGTGGATCAGCGAGCGGCGTCATGCGGCTTCGAATCCAAGGCGGAGGAGGGAGGCGACGCGAAGGGGGCCCCTCCCGTGCCTTCAAGGCCATGGCGTTGTCGTCGACTGACGACAACGCCGGAGGCGGAGTCGCATGACGCCGGGAGCCCGCTCGCTATCGTGCACCAGGCCGTTAGGCGCCCGCGCGGCGCCCCGCGTGGGCGACGAACGCTGCGCCGATGGCCAGGAACGCTGTGCCACCTATCAGATACGGAGTGGTGTCGACCCCGGCCCCGGTCTCGGCGAGCGCCGGCCCGGACACCTCGTCCCCGGCGTTCGTGACCGCCAGTGTGCTCGGCGCACTGGCCGCACCGGCCGCACCGTCGGCACCGTCTGTCGCCTTGGCCGACGGGACGAACCACAGGGCGCACAGCAGCGTGGCCGCCGCGGTGGCGGTCAGGAGCGGACGGCGGGCCATGGGCACGGAATCGATCCCCCTTGTGACAGCAGTGAGTTAGCCGGGTGCGCCGATGCTAATGAAAGCAGCGGGTCGCGGGAAAGCCGGGGGAGCCTTTGGCCCTACGCTCCGGCGTATGAGCACTTCAGAGACATCACGGTTTGTTCGCCTTCGCGTGGAGATGGTGCTGGAGATCACAGACGCGGACGCCCTCGGCGGTACGGCACTGGAGAGCATTGCCGCCGAGTACGGCGAGCCCGGCGGCGAGTCGGCCGAGGAGCGCATGCATGCCGAGTCCGCGGTACGGGAAGACGGTGCGGAGGCCCTCGCCTCCCTCATCGACCCGTTCGATCTGGTCGGCGAGGTGCCAGGGGTCGAGCTGGCCCAGGCCTCCTGGACCAGCGAGATCATCGACTACGACCCCGAGGAACCGGACGCCTGGGACCTCGACGACGAGGACGAGGGATACGGCGACCGTGACGAGGACGGCGACGACGTCGCGCACAATGGGGAGGAAGACGTCGACGGGGAACAGCGGTCCAGCCGGTGAACACACCGGTCCCGGCCCGTTTCCGGTGGGCAGTGGTCACCAGGTGTTCGGCCCCTGGAACCACAGCCGCCACGGCTGCGTCGATGAGTGGTGTTCCCCACATCTTTGACGGATGCGGAACGGAGGGCCCCCTCCCGGGTGTTCCTGGAACATTGACGGGGTACCGCCGGCCGGCGGCTTCGTGCGGGGTTATGGGGGATACGGCAACGATGGAGAAGCGTGTGATGACGGACAGCAAACGACGCAGGGGCCTGATGGCCGCGTCCGCACTGCTCGGCGGCGTGCTGGTGCTCACCGGCTGCAGCGACGGCGGCGACAAGGGCGGCAGCGCCGGGAGCTCGAAGGAGTCGCAGACGGCGGAGGTCGACAAGGCGGCGGCCCAGGACGCTTCGGAGGCGCAGATAGCGATCTCGCCGAAGAACGGCGCGACCAACGCCAGCATCAACAACGACGCCAAGGTCACCGTGGCCAAGGGCAAGCTGACCGAGGTCACCATGACCACGGCGGCCGGCGCGAGCGTCCAGGGCACCCTGGCGGCCGACGGCACGAGCTGGAAGCCGAGCGGGCAGCTGGAGCGCTCGACCACCTACAAGATCAATGCGACGGCCAAGGACTCGAAGGGCCGCGAGGCTCACGAGAACTCCTCGTTCACCACCGTGTCGCCCGCCAACAGCTTCATCGGGAACTTCACCCCCGAGGACGGCTCCACGGTCGGCGTCGGCATGCCGGTCTCGATCAACTTCAACAAGCCGATCACGAACCAGAAGGCCGTCCAGGACGGGATCACCGTGACGACCAGCAGCGGCCAGCAGGTCGTCGGCCACTGGTTCAACTCACAGCGTCTGGACCTGCGCCCCGAGCAGTACTGGACGGGCGGCTCCACCGTCACGCTGAAGCTGGCGCTGGACGGCGTCGAGGGCTCGAACGGCGTCTTCGGTGTGCAGCAGAAGACGGTCACCTTCAAGGTCGGCCGCAACCAGGTCTCGACGGTCGACGCCAGCACGAAGATGATGACCGTCACCCAGAACGGCAAGACGATCAAGACGATCCCGATCTCGGCCGGTTCCCCGGCCAACCCGACGTACAACGGTCAGATGGTGATCTCCGAGAAGTTCAAGGAGACCCGGATGAACGGTGCGACGGTCGGCTTCACCGACGCCGACGGCAAGGGCGAGTACGACATCAAGGACGTGCCGCACGCCATGCGGCTGTCCTCGTCGGGCACCTTCATCCACGGCAACTACTGGGGCGCGCGGTCGGTCTTCGGCGGCGCCAACACCAGCCACGGCTGCGTCGGCCTCGCCGACGTCAAGGGTGCGGGCGACGCCAACCAGCCCGCCGCGTGGTTCTACAACAACTCGCTCGTCGGCGACGTGGTCATCGTCAAGAACTCCCCGGACAAGACCATTACCCCCGACAACGGCCTCAACGGCTGGAACATGAGCTGGGCCGACTGGCAGGCAGGCTCCGCAGCCTGACCCCGGAGGGCGTCCCCGGACGCCCTCCGTATCCCACGCTCGACCGCGTACCCGCGCAATCCCCGACGCCACGTACGTACGCGAGGCGGCGGCACCCCGGATCCCCTCGGATCCCCGGTGCCGCCGCCTTCGTCGTCCGGAAGCGTTCTCATCCCGATCTCATCGCGGCCTTAACTCGCCATCACAACCCGTCCATAGCGTCGCGCCATGTTCTTCACCTACCTCCGGCGCGAGCTGCGCCGCCGCAGAAAGGCAGCGCTGGTTGTCTCCTCAGGGCTCGCCCTGGGTATTGCGCTGGCCATCATCGTCAGCTCGGTCTCCTCGGGCATGAACAAGGCCCAGGACAAGGTCCTGGAGTCGCTGTACGGCCTCGGTACGGACATGACGGTCACCAAGGCCGCCGCCGCTCCGGGCTCCAGCAGTCAGCCCCCCAGGTTCAAGTTCGACGCCAAGGGCGATGACTCGAAGCAGAGTTCGGACCGCGTCATGGTCCAGGGCTTCCACACGTTGTCCTCCACCACGGTCGACAAGGTCGGCAAGCAGAACGGTGTCGCGGACGCCGTCGGCGGGCTGAGCCTGAACGTCCTGAAGGTGGACGGCAAGTTCAAGCGCGGCGAGTGTGCGGACGCGTACGCGTGACGCTCGGACGCACCGGCTCGGGCACAAGGGCCTTCCGTCCAGGGGCACCGGCGCCAGCGCCGTTGCCCCTGGACGGCATTGACGGTTCCGCAGGCGGTCCGGTACGCGGCCGCGTAAGCGGCGCCATGGCACGATCGCGCCCGCTCACGTTCGCTCATCGCATTAATCTCGCAGTCATGACCGCTGCCATCACCGCCATGATCACCGCAGTCGTCGGTGTGCTCGGCACCCTGTTCGCGCCGATGCTCGCGCAGCGGATGACCGCGCGGGAGCGCCAGGCGGAGGCCGAACTGGCCGACGCCAGGCGGAGGTTCGAGGAGCGGCGCGCCCAGTACACGGCCATGAACCGGGCCTCCCGGCAGTTCCACACACTTCTCAAGGACGCCCTGCACCGGATCAGGGACGGCGTCTACACGGAGCAGGAGCGCACTCAGCTCGAAGAGGCCCGCCTCGACCACCGCGACCGCTACGCCGAGGCGCAGATGATCGTCCCGGAGCGGATCCTGCAGGCCTCCCGCGACCTCAACCAGGTCCTCGCGAGCGCCGACGGGGCAGTCAAACGCCTGGACCGCGGTCTCGCCCGCGACGGCGAGACCGTGGCCCGGATCCTGGAGAACCTGAGGGCGGCGAGTCCGTACCTCGACACGATGCGGGAGCTGATGCGGGAGGACCTGGGCATCACCGACTGAGCCCGCCCTACCCCGGAGGTAATCGACGCTCAGAACGCCCCCGGGCAGCATGGTGCACACCGGCTGACGGAGACACGGCAGCACGCAGATCCCGGAGGGCGAGACCATGACCGCATACGCCATAGCCCACCTGCACCCCGCCGCCCACCCCTGCGAGGAGGTTCTCACCTACATCGAGCGCATCCAGTCGACCATGGACCCCTTCGGTGGCCGCTTCCTCGTCCATGGCGCGCAGGTCGAGGTCATCGAGGGCGAGTGGCCGGGTGCGCTCGTCATCATCGGGTTCCCGAGCATGGCGGCTGCCCGCGGCTGGTACGAGTCGGACGCCTACCGGGAGCTGCTGCCGCTGCGGACCCGGAACATGGCGGGCGATGCGGTGCTCGTCGAAGGTGTCGGACCGGAGTACGACGCGGCGGCGACCGCGGCCGCGATGCGGGCGGCGGCAGCGGCCGTAGAGGCATGACGGGCAACGGCCCGGAACCCGTACGGTGACCCGGGGCCGGTCCGACGGCGCTGAGCGAGGTGTAGCTGGGTACACCGCCGTTCCGGGGGAGGGGTCCCTCGCTGCGGCGCGCCCCGCCCGGGAGAATGGATCACATCGGATCAACCATGAAGGGAACCCCCATGAAGCCGCTGCTCTGGCTCGTGCTCTGTCTCGCAGTCGTCGCCAATGTCGGCCTCAACCTGATGGAGGACACCGGGCTGCACATCGCCCTGAGCGTCGTCTCGGGCGTGGTCGTCCTCGCGTCCGGTGTGGGGCTGTGGATGCTGCGGGACAGGCGCCAGGAGGCCTGATCCCTCCGCCCCGACCGGCGGCATCCGGTGCGGATTGCGCCACACGCCCGGTGTCGGAAGGCCCGGGAAGGGCTCAGTATGTGGATGCGGCCGAGGATCTTGCGACTTCCCTGGGACACTCGATACGTCACAGCGGTCCCGTACGTCGCATTGGTGAGTGCGCTTCTCACGATGTCTGGGTGACGTCCTCAATGGGGAGGGGGACCGGCGGTGCCCCTGGGGACGGGGGCGCCTTCGCGCATGTTGCCGACCCACGGAAGGTCTTGATCAGATGCCGGCCATCCCTGTTTCCTCGGAGCCGCACGCAGCCGAGATCCGTGTCATCGAGCCGCTGTACGCGGAGATCCTGCGCCGCAATCGGGGCGAGAGCGAGTTCCATCAGGCGGTACGGGAAGTCCTTGAGACGCTCGGCCCGGTCCTGGCGCAGCGACCGGAGTTCGTGGACGCCCGGATCATCGAGCGCATCTGTGAGCCGGAGCGTCAGCTCATCTTCCGCGTGCCGTGGTCGGACGACTCCGGCGACATCCATGTGAACCGCGGCTTCCGGGTCGAGTTCTCCAGCGCCCTGGGACCGTACAAGGGCGGGCTGCGCTTCCACCCCTCGGTCGACCTCGGCATCGTGAAGTTCCTCGGATTCGAGCAGATCTTCAAGAACGCCCTCACCGGCATGCCGATCGGCGGTGGCAAGGGCGGCGCCGACTTCGACCCGAAGGGCCGCTCCGACGCCGAGGTCATGCGGTTCTGCCAGTCGTTCATGACCGAACTCCACCGCCATCTCGGCGAGTACACGGACGTCCCGGCCGGTGACATCGGCGTCGGCGGCCGCGAGATCGGCTACCTGTTCGGCCAGTACAAGCGGATCACCAACCGGTACGAGTCCGGTGTGCTCACCGGAAAGGGCCTGGGCTGGGGCGGTGCCCAGGCGCGCACCGAGGCCACCGGCTACGGCTGTGTGCTCTTCACCGACGAGATGCTCAGGAGCCGGGGCGGATCCCTCGACGGCCGGCGGGTCGTCGTGTCGGGCTCCGGCAATGTCGCGATCTACGCGATCGAGAAGGCCCAGCAGCTCGGCGCGACCGTGGTGACGTGCTCCGACTCCGACGGCTATGTCGTCGACGAGAAGGGCATCGACCTCGCCCTGCTCAAGGAGGTCAAGGAGGCCGGTCGCGGCCGGATCTCGGAGTACGCGCAGCGGCGCGGTGCACACGCCGGCTTCGTCGCCGGTACGGGCGTGTGGAACGTCCCCTGCGACGTGGCCCTGCCGTGTGCCACGCAGAACGAACTCCACGAGGCCGATGCGCTGACGCTCGTACGCAACGGGGTGCAGGCGGTCGCCGAGGGCGCCAACATGCCCACCACCCCGGAGGCCGTGCGGGTCCTCCAGGAAGCGGGCGTCGCCTTCGCCCCCGGCAAGGCCGCCAACGCAGGCGGAGTGGCCACCAGCGCGCTGGAGATGCAGCAGAACGCGTCGCGCGACTCATGGACCTTCGCGCACACCGAGGAGCGGCTCGCGGAGATCATGCGCCACATCCACGACTCCTGCTTCACCACGGCGGAGCGCTACGGCAGCCCCGGCAACTACGTGGTCGGCGCGAACATCGCCGGTTTCGAACTGGTCGCGGACGCGATGCTCGCGCAGGGGCTCATCTGACCCTGCCGGTCCGACGCCACACCGGCCCGGCCGCCCCCCGCGGCCGGACCGCTGTCATGTCAGGCAGCCGGCACTCCGCGCATCGGTGTGCGGCGCCGAAGGGTCTCCGCCAGGGCCGTGTTCACGACCACCACGGCTCCGAAGAACACCGCCGCCACCGGATGGCCCACCGCGTGGACCGCGTACACACCGCCGCCGAGCACCACGGCCTTGACCAGCAGAACCCCCGCGAGAGGCGGCCGGAATCGGGCGCGAGGGGCGGCGAACATCCCCCAGAGCGCGATGGCTACGGCGGGCGTTCCGAGCCCCAGCAGCAGCCGGGCAGCGGCGCCGTCCCCGGTGGTGAATCCCCACCGGGCCAGAGCGGCCAGCGCGGCCAACTCGACGACGAACGCCACGACTTCATTGGCCATGAACCAGGGCCGCCCGACCGGGACGGAAGGACTGCCGCGGCCTTCGCTCGTCATCGCTGGAGAGCTCCTCTTCGTTCGGTGGTCAATCCCCGCCGGAAGCGGTGATCGATTGGGGGGTGACCTTCATCCGGTTCCACCCGGAGTGTCGGGAGCGCCCCTGGCTCGGGTGAACACCCGATGCCTGCCGTCAGGGCTGACTGCTCGATTGCCGACCAGCCAGACGGGACAGAGGTGCAGGACCGTGCTTGACCAGGGCGCGTCCGCAACGGATCGCGCTGCCGACAGGGATCCTTGAAGGGCCTGAACCACGCCTGTCATGCGCCGGCGGGAGCGATTCCCACCGGGCAGGAGACGCCCGTCCCGCCGATCCCGCAGTAGCCCGCCGGGTTCTTGTCGAGGTACTGCTGGTGATATGCCTCAGCAGGCCAGAACGTGCGGCCCTGGGCCGGGAGGATCTCCGTGGTGATCGCGCCGTGGCCGGAGGCCGTCAGGACCTTCTGGTACGCCTCGCGGGACGCGGCCGCGGCCGCCTCCTGCTCGGGGGAGTGGGTGTAGATCGCCGACCGGTACTGCGTGCCCACGTCATTGCCCTGGCGGAAGCCCTGCGTGGGGTCATGGGACTCCCAGAAGAGCTTCAGCAGCTCGGAGTACGTGACGGTCTTCGGGTCGAAGACGACGCGGACCGCTTCCGTGTGCCCCGTCAGGCCCGAGCAGACCTCTTCGTACGCGGGGTTCTCCGTGTAGCCGCCCTGGTACCCGACGAGCGTCGTCCAGACGCCGTCCGTCTGCCAGAACGTGCGCTCGGCACCCCAGAAACAGCCCAGCGCGAAGTCCGCGACCTCCAGGCCGTCCGGGTACGGGCCCAACAGCGGATTGCCGAGGACCGTGTGGCGGGACGGGACGGTGAATTCGGGGGTGGGGCGGCCGCGCAGGGCCTCCTCCGGGGTGGGGAGCTGCGGGGTGCGGCGGTGCAGGAACATGCGGGGGCTCCTCCGGGGTAGGGGTGTGCAGCCCGTACAACGCGGCGGGGCCGCCGCGGATTCCGGCGCCCCCGCCGCTTCGCACCGGTCAGTTCCCGCCCGCCGCCAGGACCTGTGCGGCGCTGAAGTCGCGGGCCTGGACGTAGCGCTTCTTCGGGGCCCCGGAGTACGTCCACGGGGCGCTGCCGATATGGCCGTCGACCGCGCGGAACTGCTCCACCGCTTCCTCGTACCGGTCCTGCCAGTACAGCAGCCAGGCGAGCATGTGGCGCACCCCGACGATCCGCCGGTCGCCGGGGTCGGCCTCCGCGGCGGCCGCGACATCGATCAGACAGGCATCGACCGCGGCGATCAGCTCGGGGCTCTTGTAGTAGACGTCCGGATCCACGCCCTGCTCCGCCGTCTCCTGCTCGAACGCGGCGTAGAGCGGGAGGAAGGAGAGGAGCCGGCCGGGGCTGCCCTTCGCCGCCGCCTCGCGCGCGAACCGCTCGGCCAGCTCGTGCGAGCCGCGCCACTTGCGGCACCAGTACTGGAGCGCCGAGGTGTGAGCCGCGAGGTGGTATGCGTCGCGCTTCTCGATCTCGGCCCACAGGGCGCGGAAGTCGTCGTGTCCGTAGCCGAGGCCCAGGGCGCACGAGATCTCGGCGGTGTACGGGCACGGGTCGTCGCCCGCCAGCTCCTGGGCCTCGTGGCAGGCCACCCGGGCCTGGGCCATCATCCGGTGGAAGCCGGCGAACTGCTCCTGCGTGGTGTACTTCGCCTGCTTGTCACCACGGATGTCCGCCGCCACGCTGATCAGCGCGCCCGCGTGCACGAGGGCGGCGCCCGCGTCCTTCGGCTGCGCGGTGCGCCAGGCCAGCAGCCAGGTGTCGTCGGCCGCGGCCTCGTCCTGGAGGACGCCGGCCCGCCGGTAGCGCTCCTGCCAGTCCCGGCCCGCGCCGGCAAGGAAGTCGGCGCCCGCCTGCCAGTTCCCGGCCCGGACAGTGGCGCGTACCTCCTCGTCGTGCGGGTCGGGGGCGGCGGCGTGGGCGGTGTCGAGGGTGTTGGCCGGGACGAAGCCGAGCTCCGCCGCGGCCCTCGCCGGGTCGGACTTCCGGCTCCGGCGTTTGCGGGGCGCGGAGGGGGCGGCGCCCGAGGCGTCTTCGGACGACGCCGTGCTCTTCCGTGCCTTCAGCCAGAAGTAGACGCCGAACGCGAGCGCCAGCAGTGGTATCAGTCGTGCCACAGGAAGTACCGGTCCAATCCGGGAAGATGTGTGCCGTTCAAGGGGCGAGCAGTTTGCGCAGCGGCTCGGTGTCCGGGATGTCTGCCACGGCGGCGTCCAGCGCCGCGGGGAGCTCCTGCGCGTACCCGTGCGGCAGCTCCAGCGTGGCGGAGTCGGACCAGGACAGCTGCCACCGGGCCCGTCCCTGCCGTACGTACTCGTTGCTGACCAGCTGCGACAGGCCGGACCGCAGCCGGGGCCGGGCGAACTCGCGGGCCGCCCGGCCGGTCGCCGCGGCGGCCTCATCGGACTTGGGCAGCCGGTCGGCGATCTGCCACAGCGCACCCGCGTCGATCGCGTCGAGCGTGGCGGAGAGCGAGCCGTCGCTGCCGGTCGCCCCGGCGACCACCGCGCCGAACCCCTGCGCCGACCGTTCGGTGTGCGAAGCCATCGACTCGTGCACCAGCTCCGGCCAGTCGGCACGGCGCAGCCCCAGCGCCTCGGGCGTGAGGACTGCCTCTTCGACGGCGGCGAGCGCACGCTCGGGATCGACGAGCAGGGCCAGGGACGGTTCCACCGGCTCCGACGCACGTCCATCGTCCGGCAGCGCCTCGATCCGGGCGACGCGCTCCGCGATCGGCGGATGCGAGTCGTACGGGGAGGACGGCTCGGTCGGGAGGGAGCCGCGCATCTCGTCCAGCTCGTCCCGGCGGGCGGCCAGCAGATGCCGTACGCCTCCGAGTACCTGGCCGGGCAGCGGCAGAATTCCTGCCTCGACACCGAGTGTGGCGTACGCGTTCATGTAGAAGCCGTGGGCGGCGTCGAGGGCCGGGAGCTCGCGCAGGGCGGACGCGGTCGCGTCACGGCCCGCGATCCGGGCCGCGGCGACATCGGCCGCGAGCTCCTCGCGGCGGGCGCCGGAGAGCGTGGCGCGCATGTAGAACTTCGCGTACGCCGTGTAGATCGCCGCCATCGCGCGGTACGTGACACCCGCGCCACCGGTGTCGATCTCCTTGGCCTTCTTGCCCTTGGCGAGGGCCTTCGCCGCCTTCTTCTCCTGGCGCGCCTGCTCCTTGGCGACGGTCCTGCCCGCCCGCTCCTGGAAGTGGGCGATGGTGCGCATCACCTGGATGCGGCCGCGCGCGGTGATCGCGGTGAGGCGGGTGTCGGAGTTGCCGTAGTGGCCCATCTCATGGGCGAGTACGGAACGCAGCTGGGCCTGGGACAGGCCGGTCATCAGGGGCAGGCCGAGGTAGAGCCGGCGTCGCCCGCCGACCAGGCCGAGGAACCTGGCGTCCTCGCTGACCGCGGCGTTCACATCACCGGTGAGCACGATCTCGTCCGGCGCGCGGGTGCCGACCTGTTGCGCGATGTCACGGACGGTGGCCCAGAGCCGAGGTTCATGGGTGTCGTCGACCGGCAGTCCGGCCAGGCCCTCGTCCTTCGGCGTTCGCAGCATGAA
The DNA here is from genome assembly GCF_044455345.1 of Streptomyces sp. NPDC051286. Classification (NCBI taxonomy): domain Bacteria; kingdom Bacillati; phylum Actinomycetota; class Actinomycetes; order Kitasatosporales; family Streptomycetaceae; genus Streptomyces; species Streptomyces sp. NPDC051286. Next base: position 111,160 of record NZ_JBITER010000007.1, read on the forward strand.
CACGCCCCGTACGATCGGCACGGCCAGCACGACGCTGAGGACGAACAGCTTCGCGGCGACGCTGCCCGTCGTCCACGCGAACGCCGCCCAGTCGAGGGCTCCCAGGGCGGCGAGCAGGACGACGCTCAGCAGATAGAAGCCGGCGAGCAGGACAAGGGCGCGCGCGGCACGCAGAGATGGGCCCATCAGGCGATTCCCCCCACGGGAACGAGAAACGTATGGCGAACGGCAGAGCCGGGGCGGTGTGCGTTGTGGGGGGAACCGGAGTATGTCCTACCGCGAGCGGATGCGGCAACGTGGTTCGGTGACGGGACGGAGCCGGTGGCGGAACACGGGCTGACCAGGGGGGAACCGGCGGCGGAACACAGGCTGACCAGGGGGGAACCGGCCCCGCGTCACCGCGGGAGTGTCGCCGGGCTGCCGCCGTTCGCCTCGTACCCGGCGACCGCCAGCGCCCGGTAGACCGTGTACTCGGCGGCCGGGTCGGGGTTCTGCGTCCACGGCAGGGCGCCCACGTGCCCGTCGATGTGGACGAGCTGGTGCATCGCCTCCGCCCAGCGTTCCATCCGGACGAGGAACAGCACCAGCAGATGACGGACATGGGCGAGCATCGGGTCGTCGGGGCGTGCCGCGTGCACCGCGAACAAGGCGCCTTCGACGGCCTTCGTCACCACGGCGCCCCGGTAGAAGCCCTGCACCAGATTGACCTCGGGCAGATGCTCGTACACCGCGAACAGCGGCAACGCGGCCAGCAGCGAACCCTGCGGGGCGCGGGCCGCGGCGGACGTCGCGAACCGCTCGGCCTCCTCGCGGGAGCCGTGCCACTTCTCGCACCAGAAGTGCAGCGCGGCGATGTGCGCGCCCATGTGCGCCGGCGCGCGGTCGATGATCTTCGCCCAGAGCTGGTCGAACTGCTCGTGGGAGTAGCCGAGTCCACGCGCGACGGCCAGTTCGACGATGTACGGGACCGGGTCGCCGGGCGCCAGCAGGGCCGCCTCGCCGCAGACCGTACGCGCCTCCTCCAGGATGATCCGGAAGTCGTCCGTCCCCGCGGAGGAGGACCGCCAGGCCTGCTGGACCAGGAACTCGGCGTGCACCGCGGCCCCACCCGCGTCCTTCGGCGACTGGGCGCGCCACGACCGCAGCCACGCACCACCGACCCCGGGTGCCTGCATCAGCTCCAGCGAGGCGGCACCGGCGAACGCCTGCATGCGCTGCCACCGCACCTCACCCTCCTTCGGCGTCCCTGCCAGCAACTGAGAGGCGGCGCGCCAGTCCTGGGTGCGCTGCACGACGTCGAGGACATCGAGGAGGTCCTGGTCGGGGCCCGGCATCCGGATGTCCAGCTGCTCCTGGCGTACGAAGCCGTACGTGTCCGGGTCGGCGGCGTCGGGGGAGCCCGGCGCGACCTGGCGGATACCGGAGCGGCGACGCAGCACGAAGGGGCCGAGGGCCGCGGCGAGCATGCACAGCGCGATCAGGAACCAGAGAATCTCCATGCACCCATTGTCACCGGACGGCGCAGTGGCCGTGGATCACCCCTGTGACGAACTACGCTCGGGCCCCATGAGCGACCAGCAGAGCTTCGAGACCCTCGCGATCCACGCGGGCAACACCGCCGATCCCCTCACCGGCGCCGTTGTTCCGCCCATCTATCAGGTGTCCACGTACAAGCAGGACGGCGTCGGCGGACTGCGCGGCGGCTACGAGTACAGCCGCAGCGCCAACCCGACGCGCACAGCACTGGAGGAGAACCTCGCGGCCATCGAGGGCGGCCGCCGCGGTCTCGCTTTCGCGTCCGGGCTCGCGGCGGAGGACTGCCTGCTGCGCACGCTGCTCCACCCCGGCGCCCATGTCGTCATCCCGAACGACGCCTACGGCGGCACCTTCCGGCTCTTCGCCAAGGTCGTCAAGCGGTGGGGCGTCGACTACTCCGTCGCGGACACCTCGGACCCGGCGGCGATCCGGGCCGCGGTCAACGACCGTACGAAGGTCATCTGGGTCGAGACGCCGTCCAACCCGCTGCTCGGCATCACCGACATCGCCGCGGTCGCGGACGTGGCGCGCACCGCGGGTGCCCGGCTGGTCGTCGACAACACCTTCGCCAGCCCTTATCTGCAGCAGCCGATCGCGCTCGGCGCGGACGTCGTCGTGCACTCCCTGACCAAGTACATGGGCGGCCACTCCGACGTCGTCGGCGGCGCGCTGATCACCGCCGACGCGGAGCTCGGCGAGGAACTGGCGTACCACCAGAACGCGATGGGCGCGGTCGCCGGACCGTTCGACTCCTGGCTGGTGCTGCGTGGCATCAAGACGCTGCCCGTCCGGATGGACCGGCACAGCGAGAACGCGGCCAAGGTCGCCGAGCTGCTGACCCGGCACCCCAAGGTCACCCAGGTCCTCTACCCGGGGCTGCCGGAGCACCCGGGGCACGAGATCGCCGCCAAGCAGATGAAGGCGTTCGGCGGCATGGTCTCCTTCCGGGTCCAGGGCGGTGAGGAGGCGGCGGTCGAGGTCTGCAACCGGGCCAAGCTCTTCACGCTCGGCGAGTCGCTCGGCGGCGTCGAGTCGCTGGTGGAGCACCCGGGCCGGATGACGCACGCCTCCGTGGCCGGCTCGGCCCTGGAGGTACCGGCCGACCTGGTCCGGCTCTCCGTCGGCATCGAGTCCGCGGACGACCTGATGGCCGACCTGACGCAGGCTCTCGGCTAGGGCGTCCCGGTACGGGGTTGGCCCGGGGCGGGGGCCGTGGGGGGTTGCTCCTCGGTGGGTGGTTTCCACGGGGTGCCGGCCGGTCAGGGCGTCCCGGTACGGGGTTGGCCCGGGGCGGGGGCGGTGGGGGGTTGCTCCTCGGTGGGTGGTTTCCACGGGGTGCCGGCCGGTCAGGGCGTCCCGGTACGGGGTTGGCCCGGGGCTAGCCTGAGGCAGGCCCTGGGGCGGTTCAGGGCGGGAAGACAGTGCATGACCGGGCCGGCGGGCACTCGTCCCACCGGCCCGGCGTCCTGCCGGTCAGGCGTTGACCTTCTCGTCCTCCAGCGACGCGCGGATCTGCTCCCGCAGCTCCGGGCTGTCGGCGTGTTCGTGGACGGAGACCGCGTGTTCCGTCGCGGCTCGCACCACTTCCTCCTCCTCACCGGCGATGGTGAGCGAGCAGTTCGTGACGCTCGGGTGCTTGCGGCAGTCAGCGATCTTCCTGGTCATGACGGCCTCCTCGGCTCGTGCGGCATGCCGTCGCATCCAGGATAGATCCGCAGGAATCGAGCTTTCAGGAATCGGGCGTCCCGGGTTCTACGGTCCGTCCAGGGGTGGGGTCGTCTCCCTGGGCGGCACCTGCCAGGGCTCGGCGATCACCACCCACACCGTGAACGCGACCACGGCCACGCACAGCACGAACATCACCAGCACACGGAGCGCACGGCGCCGCCGCAGCATCCGGCCGCCCTGCTCGGCCGCCCGCTCCGCCAGATCGGCCGGGACCTGCGGATGCGGCACGTCCAGCATCCGCCGGACCTCGTCCTCCTTCTGGTCCCGACGGCTCATGGCCCCGCCCCCAGCAGTCGTACGGGCAGCCGCCGCGCCGTGGGCCTGCGGGTGCCGCGCAGCGTGGCCACCGACCGGTTGCAGAGCGCCCGGACCCGGTCCACCGGAAGCCCCAGCAACGCGGCGGTCTGCTCCTCGGCGACCCCTTCGTACAGCCGCAGCACGAGAACCAGCCGCTCCCGCGGGGTCAGCGGATCCAGCAGCCCGCCGCGCGGCCGGTGGTGCCGCCACGCCTCATGGGCGAACCGGATGGCCAGCTCCTGCCGGGTGCGGTCGTACGGATCCTCACCGTGCAGCCCGTCCCAGGCCGCGTACGTACGGGCCAGGGCGGCGGTCAGCAGCCGCTGCGCCCGTTCGTTCGCGCCGGGCGGCTGCGTGGGCTCGGCGGTGAGCAGGGTGGCGGTATGCAGCAGTCGGCCCGCGGCGCCCGCCACAAAGGTCTCGAACTCCCGGGCGCGCCGCCGAAGTCCTGCCTGCCGCTCTCGCACACCCACATCGCAGCACCGGGGAGGTCCCCGGGTAAAGAGGTCGTGCAGGCGTATTCCAGCCGTCAGCCCCCCGCGGGCTGCTGCTGCCGCGCAGCCAGCGCCGTGTTGAAGCGGGTCAGCAGCGTGCAGAACGTCTCGCGCTCCTCCGCCGTCCATTCCCCCGTCACCTGCGACATCAGCTCGCGCCGCGACGCACGCACCTCGTCCAGCCGCGTGTGTCCGCGCGGCGACAGCTGAAGCACGACCGCGCGGCCGTCCTCCGGATGCGAGGTCCGCTTGACCAGACCGGTGTCGACGAGCGGCGCGACCTGACGGGTCACGGTCGAGGAGTCGATCCCCATGCCCGCGGCCAGCGCCTTGACGCCCATCGGGCCTTCCCGGTCCAGTCGGTTCAGCAGCAAGTACGCCGCCCGGTCCATGGAGTTGCGGACCTGGCCGACACCGCCGAGGCGGGTCTGCTCGGCACGGCGGGCGAAGACGGCCACCTGGTGCTGCAGAACATCGAGGAGGTGGTCGGGAACCGGGGAGTCGGGGGTGGCGCCCCCGGAAGGAGACGCAGCAGTCGTCATGTCCTGAGGGGGCATGGCCGGGGGCTCTCTTCGTGCGGTGTTCGGATGGGTGGGGGACAGAGTACGCGGCCACGGGGCAACATGTACCAGCACTGCACAAACCTGCGAACAACGACGCAGGACGGCACCAGCACGGCGTCCGGCTCCGCGTCCAGCTGCAAGACTTGCGGTTATGAACTTCCGTACGCCACACCCGTTTCCCCCGGTGATCCTCGACGACGTCCGCGGCGCACGGAAGATGCTCTCCGGCGTGGCCCGGATGACCCCGATGGAGGGCAGCCGTCACCTGTCCGGGCTGGTCGGGGCGCCGGTCCACTTCAAGTGCGAGAACCTCCAGCGGACCGGCTCGTTCAAGCTGCGCGGCGCGTACGTGCGGATCGCCGGCCTCTCCCCGGTCGAGCGTGCGGCCGGAGTCGTGGCCGCAAGCGCCGGAAACCATGCGCAGGGTGTCGCACTCGCGTCTGCACTGCTCGGCGTACGCTCAACGGTCTTCATGCCGGTCGGGGCGCCGCTGCCGAAGGTCGCCGCGACCCGCGAGTACGGCGCCGAGGTCCGGCTGCACGGCCACGTCGTCGACGAGACCCTCGCCGCCGCCGAGGAGTACGCCCAGGAGACCGGCGCGGTCTTCATCCACCCCTTCGACCACCCGGACATCATCGCCGGACAGGGCACCGTGGGCCTGGAGATCCTCGAACAGTGCCCGGAGGTCCGCACCATCGTCGTCGGGATCGGCGGCGGCGGACTCGCCGCGGGCATCGCCGTGGCCGTGAAGGCGATCCGGCCCGACGTGCGGATCGTCGGAGTCCAGGCGGCGGGCGCCGCCTGCTACCCGCCGTCGCTCGCCGCCGGCTACCCGGTGGCGATCGGCTCGCTCCAGACGATGGCGGACGGTATCAAGGTGGGGCGCCCCGGCGACGTACCGTTCGGACTCGTCCAGGAGCTGGTCGACGAGGTCCGTACGGTCTCCGAGGCCGAACTCTCCAGCGCGCTGCTGCTCTGCCTGGAGCGGGCGAAGCTGGTCGTCGAACCGGCGGGGGCGAGCCCGGTGGCGGCGCTGCTGAGCGACCCGGAGTCGTTCCGCGGACCGGTCGTCGCCCTGCTGTCGGGCGGCAATGTCGATCCGCTGCTGATGCAGCGCATCCTCACCCACGGCATGGCGACCGCGGGCCGCTACCTCAGCCTGCGGGTCCGGCTCACGGACCGTCCGGGGGCACTGGCCACACTGCTCTCCGTGCTGACCGTCGCCGACGCCAACATCCTCGACATCGGCCATGTGCGGACCGATCCGCGGCTCGGACTCACCGAGGCGGAGGTCGACCTGCATCTGGAGACCAAGGGGCCCGAGCACTGCGAGGAGGTCACCGCGGAGCTGCGCGGTGCGGGCTACCTGGTGGTGACGGACTGACATGCCGACAGGTTGCGTGTTCACCGGGCGGGAAGAGGCGCGCAAACCTAGGATCTGTCGAGGAAGCCGACAATCGCTCTGGGGGAATCCCGTATGCCAGGCGCCATCTACGCCGAAGGTCTGGTGAAGACCTTCGGCGATGTACGAGCACTCGGCGGTGTTGATCTCGACGTGCCGGAGGGGACGGTCCTGGGCCTCCTCGGTCCCAACGGCGCAGGCAAGACGACTGCCGTGCGTGTCCTCACGACTCTGCTCAGACCCGACAGCGGCCGGGCCGTCGTGGCAGGCATCGACGTGCTGAAGAAACCCAACGAGGTACGCCGCTCGATCGGCCTCTCCGGCCAGTTCGCCGCGGTCGACGAGTATCTGACGGGCCGCGAGAACCTGCAGATGGTCGGTCAGCTCTACCAGATGAGCGGGCGCGACGCGAAGGCCCGCGCGGTACAGCTGCTGGAGCGGTTCAACCTCGCCGACGCGGCCGACCGCCCCGCGAAGACGTACTCCGGCGGCATGCGCCGCCGCCTCGACCTGGCGGCGGCGCTCGTCGTCTCCCCGCCGGTGATGTTCATGGACGAGCCGACGACCGGACTCGACCCGCGCAACCGGCAGCAGCTGTGGGAGGTCATCGAGGAGCTCGTCGCAGGAGGCACGACGCTGCTGCTGACCACGCAGTATCTGGAGGAGGCCGACCACCTGGCGCACAACATCTGCGTCATCGACCACGGCCTCGTCATCGCCCGCGGCACCTCCGACGAGCTGAAGGCCAGGACCGGCGGCGAGCGCGTCGAGGTCATCGTCCACCACCCCGACCAGATCGATCCGGCCCGCGCCGTCCTCGCCAACCTCGGCAAGGGTGAGGTCACCGTCGCCCAGCACACCCGCAAACTGACGGTCCCGGTCTTCGGCGGCGCCAGGCTGCTCGCCGAGATCATCCGTGACCTCGACACCCGCGGGGTCGAGATCGACGACATCGGACTGCGCCGCCCGACCCTCGACGACGTGTTCCTCTCGCTCACCGGCCACGTCGCCGAGTCGCCGGAGACCGACGAGCACGGGACGGTCCCGGGTCCCGCCGCGCCGACCGGCAGTAGGGCCGGACAGGAGGTCAGGAAGTGACTGCCACAACTGCCACGACGGACACGCCGCACCTCGCGGCAGCCCCGAGGGCGGGCGGCGGCATCGGCGGGTCGGTCCGCGACTCCCTCGTCGTCGCCAAGCGGAATCTGATCCGGATGACCCGGATCCCGGAGATGGTGATCTTCGGGCTGATCCAGCCGATCATGTTCGTGGTGCTGTTCAGCTACGTCTTCGGCGGCTCCATGATGATCGGCGGTTCCACCAACGCCAGTGACTACCGCAACTTCCTGATGGCGGGCATCTTCGCGCAGACCGTGACCTTCGCCACCGCGGGCGCCGGTGCGGGCATCGCGGACGACATGCACAAGGGCCTCATCGACCGGTTCCGCTCGCTGCCGATGGCGCGCGGCGCGGTCCTCACCGGCCGTACGCTCGCCGACCTCGTCCAGACGACGCTCACCCTGGTAGTCCTCGCGGTCGTCGCCCTGCTGGTCGGCTGGCGCACCGACGAGAACGTCGGCAAGGTGCTCGGCGGCTTCGCGCTGCTGCTCCTGCTGGGGTACGCCTTCTCCTGGATCGGGGCGCTGATCGGTCTGTCGGTCCGCACCCCCGAGGCGGCCACGTCGGGCGGTCTCATCTGGCTCTTCCCGGTCACGTTCATCTCGAACGCCTTCGTGCCCACCGAGAACATGGCGAGCTGGCTCCAGCCGGTCGCCGAATGGAACCCGTTCAGCGCGACCGTCCAGGCCTGCCGCGAACTCTTCGGGAACCCGGGCGTCTCCCCGTCCGACGCCTGGCCGATGCAGCATCCCGTCTGGGCCTCGCTGATCTGGTCCGTGCTGATCATCGTGGTCTTCCGGACCCTCGCGGTCCGCAAGTACCGTTCGGCGACCGCCTGAGGAACCCCAGGAAGCCCCGGCCGTCGGCGGCCGGGGCTTCCTGGTTCTGCGGGGTCCGGTGGCCGGCTCAGCCCGTGTAGGGCTTCGCCGCGAGGATCTTCACCGAGGCCCGCTTGCCGTTCGGCAGCTCGTACTCGGCGTCCTCGCCCATCTTCTTGCCGTTCACGCCGGTACCGAGCGGAGACTGCGGAGAGTACGTCTCGATGTCCGCGCTCGCGTACTCGCGCGAGGCGAGCAGGAACGTCATGGTGTCGTCGGGGTCACCGTCGAACGCGATGGTGACGACCATGCCGGGCTCGACCACGCCGTCGTCGGCGGGGGCCTCGCCGACCTTCGCATGCTCCAGGAGCTGGGTGAGCTGGCGCACCCGCAACTCCATCTTGCCCTGCTCCTCCTTGGCCGCGTGGTACCCGCCGTTCTCCCGGAGGTCACCCTCCTCACGGGCCGCCGCGATCTTGACGGCGATCTCCGTGCGCGCGGGACCAGACAGGTACTCCAGCTCGGCCTTGAGCTGGTTGTACGCCTCCTGCGTGAGCCAGGTGACGTTTTCGCTGGTCTGGGTCACAGGTGCTCCTAGTCGGTACTGGATATTCAAGCGTCGGTACTGGGAATACAAAGCATCGCCCTACCCAGAAGCATGTGCCTCCAAGGGTGGGCGAAACCACGAGCCTAACAATTCCCCAGGAAAAGGGGGAGAAGGTAAAGCGCTATGACCGTGTCAACGCAGGTCAGCCGCGATCATCGCAGGTCAGAGCCGGTCCGTGCCGGTCAGTTCGACGACCCGCCGTCAACCGTGCAGCCCAGCAGCTCGACGCTGGTCGCCCGCGAGGTCGTACGCAGCGAGACGATCCGGTCGATCCGGTCGGAACGGTCGTCGAAACGGACGTCCTTCCGGGCCACGTCGCTGCCGTCCACCTGCTGGGAGCGGAGGGTGCAGTACCCCTTCGCGTCCCGGTCCTTGCGCACCTCGAGGTGGACGTCGACCCGGTCGTCCGAAGCGATCCTGAACTTGATCACCTCGGCGCTGATGCCCTGGCCGGTCACGTAGTCGTAACCGATCCAGCCGACCACGCCGAGCAGGGCCACGCCCAGCACCGAGCCGATGATCTTGAGCTTGCGGTCAGCGCGCTCGTCCGCGGAGCGCCCGTAGCGGCCCTCCGGAAGTGCTTCACGCACCGCAGTCATGATCGTTCCTCCCGTGCCGGGGATCGAGGAATTTTCCGCCCCCCGGTTCGGTCACTATAGAAGCCTCCCACCCGCCACCCGACCGCCGCCCCGCACCGACGTCCCTCCGGGACGGCACCCGATGGCGGCCGAATCACTGAGGATCGAGTCTTGACTGAACAGCTTCGACTGATGGCCGTCCACGCCCACCCCGACGACGAGTCGAGCAAGGGGGCGGCCACCATGGCCAAGTACGTGTCCGAGGGGGTGGACGTGCTGGTGGTGACCTGCACGGGAGGCGAACGCGGCTCCATCCTCAACCCGAAACTCCAGGGCGACCCGTACATCGAGGAGCACATCCACGAGGTACGGAAGAAGGAGATGGACGAGGCCCGGGAGATCCTGGGCGTCAAGCAGGAGTGGCTCGGCTTCGTCGACTCGGGGCTGCCCGAGGGCGACCCGCTGCCCCCGCTGCCCGAGGGCTGCTTCGCGCTGGAGGACGAGGAGAAGGCAGCAGGTCGTCTCGTCCGCTCCATCCGCGCGTTCCGGCCGCAGGTCATCACCACGTACGACGAGAACGGCGGCTACCCGCACCCCGACCACATCATGACCCACACGATCACGATGATCGCGTTCGAGGGCGCCACGGACACCGAGACGTTCCCCGAGGTCGAGTTCGGCCCCGCCTGGCAGCCGCAGAAGCTCTACTACAACCAGGGCTTCAACCGTCCGCGTACGGTGGCGCTGCACGAGGCGCTGCTCGCCCGCGGCCTGGAGTCGCCGTACGGCGAGTGGCTGGAGCGCTGGAAGGAGTTCGAGCGCGTCGAGCGGACGCTGACCACGCACGTTCCGTGCGCCGAGTTCTTCGAGACCCGGGACAAGGCGCTGATCGCGCACGCCACGCAGATCGATCCGGACGGCGGCTGGTTCCGGGTGCCGATGGACATCCAGCGGGAGGTCTGGCCGACCGAGGAGTACGAGCTGGCGAAGTCTCTCGTCGACACTTCCCTCCCCGAGAGCGACCTCTTCGCGGGCATCCGCGACAATGCCTGATATGTACGTGACCCAGGCACTGACCCACGTCGTTCCTCTCGCCGAGGAATTCGACAAGAACAAGGTGACACCCGGCGTCCTCGGCTTCCTCGTCTTCGCGGCGCTCGCGGTGGGCGTGTGGCTGCTGATGAAGTCCATGAACCGGCACATGGGCAGGGTGAACTTCGAGGAGGCGCCGGATCCGGATGCGGCGCCGGCCGGCGCCGAGGCTACGGGGAACGGGGCCGGGCGCACCCGGTAGTGCACCAGGCCGTTAGTCGCCGGACGGGCGCGACGGTGCCCGTCCGGCGCATGCGGGTTCGCCCGGCGAGGAGCGCGGGGCCGTGTCCTACGACCTCGCCCGCACAGGCACGCCCATGATCTCCCGGGCGCGCCGGGTCGGGGTCATGCCCAGGCGCCAGGCCTGCCAGCCGTCCTCCAGGTCGATCCCGCGGTTCAGGACCACGGTGAACGCCTCCGCGCAGTCCTCCAGCTTGCTGTCGCGCTTCGGGTGCCCGGCCCGGAGCAGGTCGGCGAGTTCCTGCTGCGCCACCACGGTGCCCACCTCCGTGCCGCCCGCCGACGCGTAGGGCAGCAGAGTGCAGCGCAGGAAGCGAGCCCAGTCGGCGCCCCGCGTGTCGCCGTACGAGTCGAACAGCTCCGCCGCCTCGTCGCACAGCGCGAGCGCCGGGGCCGCCCGGTTGTTCCCCGCGTCGACCAGGGCCAGTTCCAGACACGTCCACGCCTCGCCGTGGGCGACGCCGATGCGCCGGAAGTCCGCCCGGGCGTCGGCCAGGAGCTGCCGGGCGAAACCGGAGTTGCGCAGATTGCCGGTCCGGGCGGCCCGCTGGTCGCGGGTGACCCGGCCCGAGTGGTGACGGGCACACGCCAGCCCGTAGACGTCCCGCATCCGCGAGAACATCGTGCGCGACCGCTCCAGCTCCCGCACCGCCTGGTCGGTGTCGCCCGCCTCCTCCAGCGCCTGGCCCAGGTAGTACAGCGTCCACGCCTCACCGCGCGCGTCCTCGTTGTCGCGGTGGCGGGAGAGCGCCCGGCGCAACTCTTCGACCGCCGGGCCCGGGTCGCCGTCGAGCAGCCGGGCGCGGGCCAGCTGGGTCAGCGCCCACGCCTCGCCGCGCTCGTCACGGGTGCGGCCGTACAGGTCCAGGGCCGTACGCAGCGTCTCCTCGGCTCCGGGCACATCGCCCATCCGCAGCAGCACCTGGCCCAGCTGGAACTGCGTCCACGCCTCGCCGTGCAGCGACTCGCCCTCCCGGTGCAGGGCCAGCGCCGTGTCGAGGAGGGTCAGGGCCTCCGTCAGGTTCGCCCGGTCGCGCTCGACGGCGGCCAGGGCGTGCAGCGACCACGCCCGGTCCTCGGCCTGTCCGTCGGAGGACTGCAGCACGATCGCCTCGCGCAGCCGCGCCGACGCGTCGGTGAGGTTCCCCTGGTGGTGCAGGGTGATGCCGAGCGAGCAGAGCGCCAGCGCGGTGCCCGCGTCGTTCTGCGCCTCGCGGTAGAGACCGACGACCGAGGACAGTGTGGTGCGGGCCTGGTCCAGCTCGCCGAGCTGCCGGGCCGCGATGCCCGTACGCCACTGGACCGACCGTTCCAGCAGCCCCTTGTCGACGGCCTGCGTCAGCTCGCTGATCTCACCCAGGCGGTAGAGGTCGCCGCGCAGCAGGCAGTAGTCGCACAGCGCGCCCAGCAGGTCCAGCAGGGCCCCCTGGTCGACCCCCTCCGCATGCCGCAGCGCGGAGGTGATGAAGCTCGACTCGTCGTCCAGCCAGTGCAGCGCCGCGTCGAGCGAACCGAACCCGTGCGAACCGAACTGCCCCGCCCGGGTGGACATCTTCCCGTCCACCATCCGGATCACGGCACCGGCGAGCTCCGCATAGTTGTGGATCAGCCGCTCCTGCGCGGCGGTACGGTCCGCCGCCTCCTCCTCGTCGCGCAGCCGGGCCAGCGCGAAACCGCGTACGAGATCGTGCAGCCGGTAGCGCGTACCCCGCACATGGTCGAGCAGCCCGGCCCGGGACAGCGCCGTCAGCAGCGACTGCGCCTCCTGTTCCTCGGCGGACAGCAGCGCCGCGGCCGCTGCCGCGCCCAGGCTGGCGCGTCCGGCCAGCGCGAGCCGGCGCAGCAGCCTCCGTGCCTGCTCGGACTGGTCGGTGTAGCGCAGCCACAGAGCCCGTTCGACGGGGGCGACGGGACCGTATGCGGCGAGTTCGGTGGCCAGCGCCGTGCGGGTACGCGGCCCGAGCGAGGAACCCGCGATCCGCAGCGCCAGCGGCAGCCCACCGCACAGCTCGGCGATCGCGTCCGTCGACTGGGAGTCGTACGGTCCCTGCTCATCCTCCTGCGCCGACACGCGCAGCAGCTCCTCCGCACCCGCCGCGTCCAGCGGGCCCACTGGCAGCTGGTGCACCCACGCAGGAATGTCGGCGGGCAGGTCGAGAGGGGCGCGGGCGGTGACGAGAACCAGGCTGTCGGAGCGCTCCGGTATGAGCGTGCGGACCTGCTCCGGATCGCCGGCGTCGTCGAGGACGATCGTCACGGGTGTACCGGTCAGATGCTGGTGGTAGAGCTCGCTGAGCCGTCGCACCTGCTGCTCGGCGGAGGACCTTCCCCGAGATCCCGACCCCGCTCGATCAGGAGAGACCCCGTGCCGGAACAGCAGCTGTTCACGCGGCGCGCCGAGCCGGTTCAGCAGGTGCAGCAGCGCGTCACGGGTCGGCAGCGGGTTCTCGCCGGTGACATCGGAACGCAGGTCCACCACGCACGCGCCCCGGAACTGGTCCTTGAGCTCGTGCGCCGCCCGCACCGCGAGTGTCGTGCGCCCGGAGCCGGGCGTCCCGTGCAGGACGACGACGGTCGGCTTGGTCTCCGTCGACGCGCGGGCCGCGTGCACCCACTGGGCGATCTTCGCCAGCTCGGCCCGGCGGCCGGCGAACGGGCCGTCGGGGGCGGGCAGATGCCCGAAGGACTGGTCGAGCAGCGACCTCCTGCGCGCCTCCGCGCTGCGGTTACCGCCGCGCAGCTGCGGCACGATGGCGGTGGCCTTCTTCTTCGGCGTACGGGACGACGCGGTCAGCATCCGCTGCTGGTCCAGGAACGGGCGGATGCCCCGTACCTCCAGCGCCGCGAGCCACTGCAGCCGCAGCTGTTCGGGCCCGCCGGGCTGGCCCGCCGCACCCGCGTGCCGGTGGGCGGCGGGCCAGTGCGAGGCGGTCACCTTGAGGACGGTGGCGGCGGCGCCCGCGACGGCGACGACGGCGCCCGCGCCGAGCGCCGGCCCCGCCGCCGTACCGAACGCGAGATCGGCGCCGAACGCCGCGGCTGCGGTAACCCCGGTGACCAGCAGCGGAGTTCCCATCGCCGCCTTGCTGAACCGCTGCGACAGGGGTTTCTGCCCGGCCTCCATCGCGTCGAGCGCCTGCGTGTACGCGGCGTACTCCTCGGCCGCGCCCGCCGCCAGCGAGTCGAGCGCCGCCCGCCCGCGCGCCGTCAGCGCACCGGCGTCGGCCCTGCCCCCCGAACGGCGCACTTCCTCCTCCACGGCGCGTACCAACAGCCGTTCGGCTTCGGCCCGGTGGCTGTCCCGCATGTCCGTCCCCCTCCGAGAGCTCTGTCCGGGACAAGTGTCCTGCGTGGGGCGGCTGAGCGCGAGAGAGCATGAGGGGCAAGTGGCAGGACCCGAACAGCCGTTGCGCTCGGTCGGCCAGCCCGGATACCCGGTGGGGCGAAATCTTGCTGCCTGCGGTGACCCGGCTCGTGTTCGCGCGTTGAAGTGGCTGTCGGACGAATTCTCGATTCAGAACGGACTTGTCATGTCATCCTCGTCAATTGCTGCTGGGGCGGGCCTCGTTCCTGTCGCCTCTTACGCCCGTACGTCGGAAGACTTCCGGAAAGGCGATGCCCATGGGGTGAACAACCAGCACCGGATCAACGAGCGGTCCGCCCGCGAGCAGGGCTGTGTCATCGTCGCCAGGTATACCGATAACGGGCGTAATGCGTCCAAGCCGGGGTGTGCGCGACCAGCGTTCGACAGGCTGCTCCTGGACCTCAGGCGAGGGGCCGATGTCGGCGGTACGCCACTGGGAGGCGTCGTCTGTGTGGCAGACGATCGCCTCTACCGGCGCGTGGAGGACTTCGCACGGTTCATCGAGGCTCTGACGTGCCACCCGGGGCGCATACATGTGGACCAGAGCGGAGTCCGTGATCCCTATACCAAGGAGGGGCTGCTGCAGGCTGTGCTGTCGCTCGAAGCGGCTACTGCAGAGACCGAGATCCGAGGGCAGAGAGTTCGCAACTGGCACTGGTCCCGGGCGATGGACGGAATGCCGCACAGCGGACCGCGCCCCTTCGGCTGGTCGGACGACAGAATCACCCTCCACCCGGTCGAGGCCGAGCTGGTGCATAAGGCCATCGGGGATCGCATCGGAGGTATGCCGGTCAATGCCATCGCGCGTCAGTGGTACGGGCTGGGCGTGAGAGGGACGCGCGGTGGCGTCCACAACCCTCAAACGGTCACGCAGATCATGACGGCGCCGCGCGTGTGCGGCTATCGAGCCAACCGTGGTGAGCTGTTGCTCGATCCAGACACCAGGCTGCCCGTGGTGGGCCAGTGGGAGCCCATAGTGAGCCCCGAAAAATGGCAGGTGCTCTGTGCGACCTTCGGGGCAGGAAGCCTCTATATGCACCGAGGGAGCGGTGCGCCGAGGCGCACGGGCGAGATGGCCGGACCACGGTACCTGGCCAGTGGATTTCTGCGCTGCGGCGGGGAGACCGCGCCCGGCCAGGTGTGTGACCGCAAGATGGGCGGCTCCAGGAGCAGCAGGAGTCGCAGAAGTCCGTACAACTACATCTGCAACGGCGCCGCAGGTCGCGGCTGCGGACGATGCGCGATCAGTGGCCCGCTCGTGGACGACGCCGTCGAGAGGCATCTCTTTCCCGACGGAGGGCGCGGGCCCGTGCGACTGCCGGAGTCGATTCGCGAGCGCTGGATGTCGGGTGCCATGGACCTCGGTGAGCGGCGCAAGGTGATTGCCTCGGCCTTCGAGTGCTTCGTGATCCGGCCGGGGGTGAAGGGAAACCAGGCCTGGGACTACTCACGTGTGACGCCGGTCTGGAAGTGGGCGGACCGAGTGGCTGCATCCGATCCTGCGGCTTGAGGGCCGGGTCATGGGATGGAGCGGGTCTATTCAGGCAGGATGGAGGTATGCCGAACCGCCTGGCCCATCAGACGTCTCCGTACCTCCTTCAGCACGCCGACAATCCGGTCGACTGGTGGCCTTGGTCGCCCGAGGCCTTTGAGGAGGCCCGGGAGCGGGGTGTTCCGGTGGTGTTGAGCGTCGGTTACTCGAGTTGCCACTGGTGCCATGTTTTCGCGGTCGAGAGCTTCGAGGACGAAGCGACCGCGGCATACATGAACGCACACTTCGTCCCGGTGAAGGTCGACCGCGAGGAGCGGCCCGACGTCGACGCCGTCTACATGGAGGCGGTGCAGGCGGCGACCGGCCAGGGCGGCTGGCCGATGACCGTCTTCCTGACAGCCGACGGCGAACCCTTCTACTTCGGCACGTACTTCCCGCCCGAGCCCCGTCACGGTATGCCGTCCTTCCGGCAGATCCTCGAAGGCGTCGTGGCCGCCTGGACCGAACGCCCGGACGAGGTCGCCGAGGTCGCCGGGCGCATCGTGCACGACCTGGCAGGCCGCTCGCTGGCGCACGGCGGGGAGGGGCTGCCCGGCGAGCAGGAGCTCTCGCAGGCGCTGCTCGGGCTGACCAGGGATTACGACGAGAAGTACGCGGGCTTCGGCGGCGCCCCGAAGTTCCCGCCGTCCATGACGATCGAGTTCCTGCTGCGCCACCACGCCCGCACCGGCGCCGAGGGCGCCCTCCAGATGGCCGCCGACACCTGTGAGGCGATGGCCAGGGGCGGGATGTACGACCAGCTCGCCGGCGGCTTCGCCCGCTACTCGGTGGACCGGGAATGGGTCGTACCGCACTTCGAGAAGATGCTCTATGATAATGCGCTGCTTTGCCGGGTGTACGCCCATCTGTGGCGGGCGACGGGTTCCGGCCTGGCCCGCCGGGTCGCGCTGGAGACCGCCGACTTCATCGTGGGCGAACTGCGGACGGCAGAGGGCGGGTTCGCCTCGGCGCTCGACGCCGACAGCGAGGACGGCGGAGGCAGTCACGTCGAAGGCGCGTTCTACGTGTGGACGCCCGCGCAGCTGCGCGAGGCGCTGGGAGAGCAGGACGCCACGTTCGCCGCGGAGTACTTCGGGGTAACCGAGGCGGGCACCTTCGAGGAGGGCAAGTCCGTGCTCCAACTGCCGCGCACCGACGACGCGGTGGACCCGGACCGGGCCGCCGATGTGCGGGCCCGGCTGCTCGAGGCGCGCGAGGAGCGGGCGCGTCCCGGACGGGACGACAAGGTGGTGGCTGCCTGGAACGGTCTGGCGATCGCCGCGCTCGCCGAGACCGGGGCGTACTTCGACCGGCCCGACCTGATCGAACGCGCCACCGAGGCGGCTGACCTGCTGGTCCGGGTCCACATGGGCGACGTCGCCCGGCTGTCCCGGACGTCCAAGGACGGCCGGGCGGGTGACAACGCCGGGGTCCTGGAGGACTACGGCGATGTCGCGGAGGGTTTCCTCGCGCTGGCCGCCGTCACCGGCGAGGGCGTCTGGCTGGAGTTCGCCGGCTTCCTGCTCGACATCGTGCTGCAGCACTTCACCGGCGAGGGCGGGCAGCTGTACGACACGGCGGACGACGCCGAACAGCTGATCCGCCGCCCGCAGGACCCCACCGACAGCGCGACTCCGGCGGGCTGGACCGCGGCGGCCGGAGCACTGCTCTCGTACGCCGCGCACACCGGATCCGAGGCCCATCGGGCTGCTGCGGAAGGCGCGCTGGGGGTGGTGAAGGCGCTCGGGCCACGGGTTCCGCGGTTCATCGGGTGGGGTCTCGCGGTTGCCGAGGCGCTGCTCGACGGCCCGCGCGAGGTGGCGGTCGCGGGGCCGGTCGGCGGCGCACTGCACCGTACGGCACTGCTGGGACGGGCACCGGGCGCGGTGGTCGCGGCTGGCGACACGGGTGGCGCGGAGTTTCCGCTGCTGGTGGACCGGCCGATGGTCGGCGGGGCGCCGACGGCGTATGTGTGCAGGCACTTCGTCTGCGATGCGCCGACGACGGACCGAGACGAGCTGGCGCGGAGCCTCGGATCAAGCCCGTCCGACGACTGAGGACGGAGCCGTCCGGGGACTGAGGGCGAAGCCCCGGCTACAGCGTCAGCCCGCTTTCGAGCGTGTCCAGCGCCTGGTTGATCATCGCGATCAGGTCGCCCTCCTGACCGTGCTCACCCCAGTACAGCGTCACCTCGCGCAGCGCCCCCAGCACCGCCGCGATGAACACCCTGACCTCCAGGGCGTCGGGGCTGCGGCCGCTGCGGTCGGCGAGCGCCTGGGCGAGCACCTTCGCCGTGTCCGACATGGTCTCCGTCATCCGTGCCCGGATGGCGGGGACCTCCACCATCAGCCGGGTGCGCTGCCGCAGTTCCTCCTCCTCGCTAGCGAGGAACGCCGTCAGCGCCGTGGTAATGATGAACCGCAGCGACTCCAGCGGCGGTTCGTCGGCCGGCCGGTTGCGCAGCGCGGCCTCCATGATCGGGTCGTACTCGTCGGTGAGGACGATGTCCTCCTTGGTCGCGAAGTACCGGAAGACGGTGCTCGGCGACACCTCGGCCGCCTCCGCGATCTGCTCGATCGTCGTCGCGTCGTAGCCCTGCTCGGAGATCAGCCGATAGGTCGCCCGACGGATCGCGATCCTGGTCTTGAGCTTCTTGCGCTCGCGCAGCCCCAGCTGAGGCTGCGCCCCGGGGGCGGAAACGGAAGGAGTACGAGACGTGGCGGCCATGGTCGCCATTGTCAGGCATCGACGGGCGCCGGGGCCACGTCTGTCCGCTCCTGCGACGGGGTGGGGAGGTTCGTCAGGAACGCCCCGACCAGCAGCGCCGACACCAGGGCCGTGACCGCGATGACGAGCAGCACCACGCTCATGCCGTGGAGGTACGCCGCGTCCGCGGAGTCGGCCAGCCGCTGCGCGCCGAGCTTCGCCGCGACGACATGGGCGGCGACGACCGAGTCACCGGCCGTGTCCGCGGCGGCGGCAGGTACGCCGGTGGTGTCGAGCCGGCCACTGTACGCACCGGCAAGCAGGCTGCCCAGCAGCGCGATCCCGAGAGCGCTGCCCGTCTGCCGCACGGTCATCAGCAGCCCCGATCCGCTGCCCGCACGGTCCGCGGGCAGGGCGGCCAGCGCGGCGTCCATCGCGGGGACGACGGCGAAGCCGAAGCCGACCCCGGCGACGGAGAGCCACAACGCCGTGAAGCCGTAACCGCTGTCGGTCGTCGTACGGCTGCCCAGGAGCGCGGCGAAGGCGAGCACGACCAGGCCCGCCGTCATCGTGGCGCGAGCTCCGAACCGCTGGGTGACGGGGGCCCCTGTCTTCGCAGCGACGATCAGTCCGCCCATCATCGGCAGCATCCGCACCCCCGTACCGAGGGCGTCGTGGCCCAGGACCGCCTGGAGATAGCCGGGCAGGATGAACATCAGCCCCGACATCACGAACATCACCAGCGTCGCGGCGAGCGTGCTCAGCAGGAAGGGCCGCTGCCGCAGCAGGGACATGTCGAGCATCGGGCGCCTGGCGCCGCGTTCCCGTACGACGAGCGCGGCGATCAGCACGACACCGGCGGTCAGCATGCCCAGCACCAGCGGGTCGCCCCAGCCGCGCCCGGGTGCCTCGATGATCGCGTAGATCAGGGCGCCGAGACCGGTCGCGGTCAAGGCGGTGGAGAGCGCGTCGACCTTCGGGGCGGCCGGGTCGCTGGTCTCCGGGAGCAGGAATACGCAGGCAGTGATCCCGATCGCCACCATCGGGATATTGATCAGGAAGATCGAGCCCCACCAGAAGTGGTCCAGCAGCCAGCCGCCGATGATCGGGCCGAGCGGCAGCCCGAGCGCCGAGGCGGCCGAGACGATACCGACAGCCTTGACCCGGTCCTCGGGTTCGCCGAAGAGCGAGGGCACCACGGCGAGGGCGAGGGGCATCACGAGCGCGCCGCCGATGCCCATGACGCAGCGGGCGGTCACGACGGCGGGCACGGTGTCGGCCAGCGCGCCGACGAGTGAGCCGATCAGGAAGACGCCGAGGCCGGTGATGAGCATCCGGCGGCGGCCGAACCGGTCGCCGAGCAGTCCCGCCGGGAGCATCAGCGCGGCGAAGACAACGATGTATGCATCGGCCATCCACTGCTGTTCGCCGAGGGTGGCGCCGAGCTGTTCGGCCATGGTCGGCAGCGCCACGTTGAGGATCGTCATGTCGAATCCGAGCACGAGCAGACTCGCGACCAGCGCGCCCAGGGCCCACCAGCGTCGATTCATGACCCACTCCTTGAAAGTCGAAGTCAAGTGAAAGTAACTATCAAAAGGTTGCGGGTGTCAATACGACGAGCGGGTGATGGTGCCTCGGCATGCGAAAGGGCCGCGGCTCGGAAGCTGCGGCCCTGGAACGGTGGGGGAGGGGGGTTCGCTCAGGCGTGGTTGTACGCCACCAGCGAGATGCCGACGTAATGCACGATGAAGGCGGCCAGGGTCAGCGAGTGGAAGACCTCATGGAAGCCGAACCACCGCGGTGACGGGTTGGGTCGCTTGATCCCGTAGATGACGCCGCCCGCGCTGTAGAGCAGGCCGCCGACGACGACCAGGACCAGGACCGCGATCCCGCCGGTGCGCATGAAATCGGGCAGGAAGAAGACCGCCGCCCATCCCATCGCCAGGTAGCAGGGGGTGTACAGCCAGCGGGGGGCGCCCACCCAGAGCACCCGGAAGGCGATGCCGGCCGCCGCTGCCGCCCAGACCGCCCACAGCAGTGGACGCCCGGTCGACTCCGGGAGCAGCAGCAGGGTCAGCGGCGTGTACGTGCCCGCGATGATCAGGAAGATGTTGGCGTGGTCCAGCCGGCGCAGCACCGCCTCGCCACGCGGACCCCATGTGCCGCGGTGGTAGACCGCACTCACGCCGAAGAGCAGGCATGCGGTCGCGATGTAGATGCCGCAGGCGATCCGGCCGCGGATACTGTCCGTGAGTGCAATCAGAACAATCCCCGCGATCAGTACCGCGGGGAACATTCCGGCATGCAGCCAGCCGCGCATGCGTGGTTTCACTGGGTCCGGCGCCACCCCGGCCGGACCCGGCTCGGCTGGTTCGACCTCGGCTGGTTCGGGCGCGGCGGCAGCAGTCATGACCGCATGCTACCTACGCAACCGTAGGTAGCGAACGCGAGTGGCGATGCTCACGTGGGCGCCCCTCTGGACATATGGGCGAATTGGCCGGATGATCAAATGAGTATCGTCGGCACCGGATGAGCGGCTACGAAGCATCCGGGTCGCAGCCCCCACGGGGCAACAGCCCAAAGACACCCTCAACAAGGAGCGATCGTGGCGCGCGACATCGCGGCTCCCCTCACTGTTCCCACCCGTCACCAGGAGCTCGTCTCCTGGGTGAACGAGATCGCAGCCATCACCGAGCCGGACCGCGTGGTCTGGTGCGACGGTTCCGAGGCCGAGTACGAGCGCCTGTGCGGGGAGCTCGTGGCCAAGGGCACGTTCACCAAGCTCGACGAGATCAAGCGCCCGAACTCGTACTACGCTGCCTCCGACCCGAGCGATGTCGCCCGCGTCGAGGACCGCACCTTCATCTGCTCCGAGAAGGAGGAGGACGCGGGCCCGACGAACCACTGGAAGGCCCCCGCCGAGATGCGGGAGATCTTCACCGGTGAGAAGGGTGTCTTCCGCGGCTCCATGCGCGGTCGCACGATGTACGTCGTTCCGTTCTGCATGGGCCCCGTCGGCTCCCCGCTCTCCGCGATCGGCGTCGAGATCACCGACTCCGCGTACGTCGCCGTCTCGATGCGCACCATGACGCGCATGGGCCAGGCCGTCCTCGACGAGCTCGGCACCGACGGCTTCTTCGTCAAGGCGGTCCACACGCTGGGTGCGCCCCTGGAGGAGGGCCAGGAGGACGTTCCGTGGCCGTGCAACTCCACCAAGTACATCTCGCACTTCCCCGAGGACCGCGAGATCTGGTCGTACGGCTCCGGTTACGGCGGCAACGCCCTGCTCGGCAAGAAGTGCTACGCGCTCCGCATCGCCTCGGTCATGGCCCGTGACGAGGGCTGGCTCGCCGAGCACATGCTGATCCTCAAGCTCACGCCGCCGCAGGGTGAGGCGAAGTACGTCGCCGCCGCGTTCCCGAGCGCCTGCGGCAAGACCAACCTCGCAATGCTGGAGCCCACGATCTCCGGCTGGACCGTCGAGACCATCGGCGACGACATCGCCTGGATGCGGTTCGGCGAGGACGGCCGTCTCTACGCGATCAACCCCGAGGCCGGATTCTTCGGAGTCGCGCCCGGCACCGGCGAGCACACCAACGCCAACGCCATGAAGACCATGTGGGGTAACTCCGTCTTCACGAACGTCGCGCTCACCGACGACGGCGACGTGTGGTGGGAGGGCATGACCGAGGAGATCCCCGCGCACCTCACGGACTGGAAGGGCAACGACTGGACCCCCGAGTCCGGCACGCCCGCCGCCCACCCCAACGCCCGCTTCACCGTCCCGGCGGGCCAGTGCCCGATCATCGCGCCCGAGTGGGAGGACCCGAAGGGTGTGCCGATCTCGGCCATCCTCTTCGGTGGCCGCCGCGCCTCGGCCGTACCGCTGGTCACCGAGTCCTTCGACTGGCAGCACGGTGTCTTCCTCGGTGCCAACGTGGCCTCCGAGAAGACCGCCGCCGCCGAGGGCAAGGTCGGCGAGCTGCGCCGCGACCCGTTCGCCATGCTGCCGTTCTGCGGCTACAACATGGGCGACTACATGAACCACTGGGTCAAGGTCGGCGCCGACAAGGACCAGGCGAAGCTCCCGAAGATCTACTACGTGAACTGGTTCCGCAAGAACGACGCGGGCAAGTTCGTGTGGCCGGGCTTCGGTGAGAACA
This sequence comes from Streptomyces sp. NPDC051286, assembly GCF_044455345.1. Lineage (NCBI taxonomy): Bacteria > Bacillati > Actinomycetota > Actinomycetes > Kitasatosporales > Streptomycetaceae > Streptomyces > Streptomyces sp. NPDC051286. The sequence continues at coordinate 133,398 of NZ_JBITER010000007.1, forward strand.
GCCGTGTTCTGAAGTGGATCGTCGAGCGCCTGGACGGCAAGGCCGAGGGTGTCGAGACGCCGATCGGCATCCTGCCCGCCAAGGGCGCCCTGGACACCGAGGGCCTGGACCTCTCCGAGTCCGACCTGGAGTTCCTGCTCACGGTCGACAAGGAGGTCTGGCGCGAGGAGGCGGCGCTGGTCCCCGAGCACCTCAACACCTTCGGTGACCACACGCCGAAGGAACTGTGGGACGAGTACCGCGCGCTGGTCCAGCGCCTGGGCTGACGCCCCGGGGCGGCGCCTTCGAGGCGTCGCCCACCTGGGCGCACTCCTGAAGCGCGCCCCCGCGATCCCCGCGGCCGGGCCTTTCGACATCCGCCCTGACCTGTGGGGTCAACAGCCCGCCGCGGAACGGCCCTCGGAATCCCCTTACGGTTCCGGGGGTCGCCCTTTCCCGCCCCATTTATAGAGAACGTCCGCGCATCGCCGTAAGCTTGCGCACGAGACCTTCACATTGCTTCGATGATCCTTCACATTGCCTTCGGTCGAGCCGCCCGGAGGCCAACTGAGGCTGTGGGGGACTCAATTGAACAGGTCTCGGCACTACCGACGCATAGCGTCGACGCTGGCCGCACTGACACTCACCACCGTGGGCCTCACCGCCCTCGCCGCGCCCGGCGCCCATGCGGCCGACGGCAGTGCGGCCGGGGACACCGTGGCCAAACTGCCGATCGCCTCGTACTCGGCCCTGGTCGTCGACTCCGTCCATGAGCGGGTGTACGTCACGGACGACCGCAGGAACAGCATCGCGGCGGGCCAGGTCCTCGTCTACAACTTCGACGGGCAGAAGGTCGGTTCGCTGCCCACCGACACGACACCTTCCGGGATGGCCCTCAGCGCGGACAGCAGCACGCTCTACGTCTCGCAGACGTCCGGCATCCTCGCCTTCGACACCCAGACGCAGACGCGTACCGGCTTCACCCTCGCCGCGTACAACCCGGACTGCCCGCGCGATGTCGCCTTCGCAGGCGGCAAGGCGTGGCACACGGAGACCCCGGCCAACTACGACTGCGACGCGCGCCAGAGCTGGCTGTACGGCGCCAGCGGCACGCAGTCCGTCAACACCGGCTGGAACGGCGCGGGCCGGCTGCGGCTGACCAGCGGTCCCGAGGCGCCGGACCGTCTCGTCATGGCGCAGGCGCGCAGCGCGGCGGAGCCGAACCCCTTCCTCACCACGTTCGACGCGAGCGGGGACACGCTGGTGCGCGGCCCGGAGCGCCGGTTCGCGGACAGCGACGGCCAGGGTGCGCTCGACGTGAAGGACGTGGCTCAGTCCGCCGACGGCAAGCGCATAGCCGTCGCCGACGCCTCCTACGGCACCCGGCTGCTGGACGCCGCAGACCTGTCCGATGCGGCGACCGGGTACCAGCCGCTGCCCGAAGGCGCCAAGGCGTCCGCCGTCTCCTTCAGCGGCGACGGCAAGTACCTCGCGCGAGGCGCCGCCGCGACCGGGTCCACGCCCGATCTGCTGGTGCAGCCCGCGGACCCGGCGAACGGCACGGTACCGCTGGAGTTCGCCTTCGACGGGGTGCTCGACGGGGACCGGGTCGCACCGCGCGGGCTCGGCTGGTCGAAGGACGGGTCGCGCCTCTTCGCGGTCACCACCAACACGTACGGCAACGAGTACTGGCTGCATGTCATCCAGCCACCGGCCGCCCAGTACGACTCCCGGTTCACCGGGTCGCTCTCCACCACCCCCGGGCAGCCCGTCGTCGGCGAACCCGTGGGTATCCGCGGCCGGTTGGAGCTCGACGGGACCGCGCCCGGCGAGCCGGTCAGGGTGTCTGCCGTACGTCACGATGCGAACGGCGACCGCAAGCTGGCCCCCGTCGAGGTCGACCCGGACGGTTCGTTCACCGTCCTCGACGTGCCGTCGCTGGTCGGGGACGCCACGTACACCGTCTCCTTCACCGGCGATGTGACCCACCGCCCGGCCGAGGACATCGCTCTGACCGTCGCGGTCACCAAGGCGCCGACGACGATCACGCTGACCGCCCCGGCGGAGGCGACGAAGGCCGACGGCCTGCAGATCACCGGAAAGCTGACGGGTCAGGGGCGGGCGCTTCCGTCCGGCATCACCCTCGCCGTCGAGCGGACCGACCGGAAGGGCACCGGCGCGCTGACGTCGGCGGCGGTCGCCGCCGACGGCACGTTCCGGATCAACGACCTGCCGGCGGCGACCGGCGAGGTGACGTACAGGGTGAGCTACGCCGGCGACGATCTGCACACGGACTCGACGGCGTCGGCGACGGTGCGCGTCCGGCGGTAGTCGGGCGGCTTCCCGTCGGGCGGGCCGGGCTCTCGGCCCGCCCGACGGGGCTCAGTTGGACCGGCCCCGGTCCTCCAGGTACCGCGTGTGCGTCTGCTGCCGGCGTGCCTCGGCCTCCCGCAATCCCGCGACCAGCGACTCCGCCTCCCGGTGCAGCAGCGACAGCTGCTGTTCGAGATGGCGCTCGGGCGGCTCGGTGCCCGGTGCGATCCGGGTCCACCAGCGCGTCCGCAGATATGTGTCGACGGACTCCGGGATGTCCTGGTGCACGGCGCGCGACAGGGTGTGAATGCCTTCCGGGTCGGTGGCGAGGGCCTCGGAGACCCAGCCGGGTGCGAGCAGCCCGGCCAGCAGCTCCGTCAGCTCGACGAGCCGCCCGGACGCGGCGGGAGGCAGCTCCACCTCGTCCAGATATGCCCGAAGGGTCACGAAGTCGGCCCGCAACGACTCCAGTTGGGAAGACGGATCGGGGAAGTCCGGGGCGGGTGGCCGCTCGGGCGGGGCGATCAGCGCACCCGCGCCGTACAGCCCGACGATCACCACCGGCCAGTACGCGCCCGCGAGCTCGGTGAAGGTGAGGGCGAGCCCTGCGATCCCGCAGGCGCTCCCGGTGAGGTTCTTGCGCGACTCGATGTACGCCAGGAACCGGCCCGGCGCTCTACTGGTAGCCACGGATCTCCTCGAAGGCGCCGTCCAGGGAGCCCGGCCCCTGCTCCTTCGTCGCGTCGAAGAGCCGGCCGCCGGTCAGGGAGGCGATCGCGTCCAGCTCCGCACGGTCCGAGTCGCCGAAGACGACCGGGAAGACGGGGGTGACGCGACGCGCGGCCGGGAGCGAACGGTAGAAGCCGGCGAAGTCGTCGGCCGAGTCGCCTGTCGTGTTCTCGCCGTCCGTCATCAGGACGATCGAGGTGAATGCGGACTCGGTGTCCGGGCCCAGCCGGTCGTAGGCGGACTCCAGGCTCGAAAAGATCGCTGTCTCGCCGCTCGCGGTCAGGGCGGCGGTGTCCGCCTTGATCGCCGCAAGCCCCGCCTGCGGATCGGCGGGATCGACCGTATGCGTGCGCGCCCGCTTCACCGACGACCCGAACGGCAGCAGCGTGACCTCCTCGCGCTCCCGGAAGCCCCCGGTCAGCCCGGTCAGCGCCGCCTTCAGCTTCCGCAGCCGTTCGCCCTTCATCGACCCGGATGTGTCCAGGACGTACACGGTGCGCGAGGGTCGCCGGAGCTTGTTCTCGTATTGGTCGAGCAGCCCGTCCGCGACGGATCGCGCGCCGGGGAAGGGCAGTTCACGGCGCGCCTCGGCGGCCAGCGGCGCCGCGGGCCGTACGGACGCGACGACCGGACGGCGGAACGTCTCCCGGGTCAGCTGCCGCTGCACGGCGGGGGAGCGGAGGTACGAGGTCAGGGTGCGCACCGAGTCCTTCGCGTCCGGCGAGGCGGCGGAGAGCAGGCTCAGCGGGTAGTCGGCCGTCACCACACCGTCGCGCGGGCGGATCACCGTCAGCCCGGTACGACTGTCCCGGTTGAGGGAGAGCAGCACGGACTCGTAGTTGATCAGCGCGTCGACCGTGCCCCGCCGGGCGTACGCGGTGGCCAGCCAGCCGGACGAGCCGGAGGTCAGCCGCTGCCCGCCGAAGAACTCCGCCATCTTCCCGCTCGCCTTGCGGACATCGGCGTCGGTCAGCGCCGACTGGGCGCCCGACAGCGCCGAAGCGACCGAAACCAGGGCGGCGAAACCGGAGTTGGAGCGCGCCGGATCCGTCATTCCGTACGTCAGCTTCCCGTCGGCCACCGCCCGGTGCACCTGCGACCAGGTGACGCGCGACGGGTCCCAGCCCAGCCGCTTCACCACCGCCGGCTTGACGCCGAGGGCGACCGGCGACGTCATCAGCGGTGTTTCGGAAGTGATCCGCTTCGCCGCCTCCGGGTGAAGCCGCAGATAGTCGTCGGACGACAGCCACACCGCGTCGTACGCCCCGTCCGCCTTCCCGGATCCGAGCTGCTGGACGGCGTCGAGCGTCCCGGTCCAGGTGGGCCGCACGGTGATTCCGGTCGCCTTCCGCGCCTGCTCCAACAGCGGCTTCATGTCGGCGAGTTCACTGGAGGCCAGCACGCGCAGTGTGCCGGCCCGCGGAGCGCCGTCGTCCTTCTTCCCGGACGCCGCGGGGTCATCCGCGGCCGAACATGCGGCGATCGGCACGAGCACCGCGGCGGCCAGCAGCGCGGCGAGCGTGCGCGACATCCGACGGCGCGGCCTTCTGGTCCCCGTCATCCGAGACCGCCGCCCTCAAGGGCCCCCGCGGACCGGCTGCGCTCCAAGTGGGTTCCGGCCTGCTGGAGTTCGGCCGTCAACGACTCGATCGTCGCCGCCATGGACTCGGTCGCCTGCACCTTGTACGTGTCGATCGCGTCCAGCGTCCGGTAGATCTGCTGGAACGCCGTCCGCAGGGTCTCCGCGCCCACCGCCGGGTCTGCGGCGATCCGCTGGATCTCCCCGCTCTGCGTGGCGAGCATCTCCGCATTGCCGCGGATCAGATCCTCCGTCGTGGAGCGCAGCACCTGCACCTGCTCGGTCACCTTGCGCTGGCTCTCCAGCGCCGATGCCAGCATCACGGCGATCCGCAGCGCGGAGACGGTCGTGGTCGCGGCGCGGTCGACGCCCCTGATCAGCTCCTCGTTGTTGCGGCGTACGACATCCATCGCCAGGTACCCCTGCGCGCAGACCGCGAGCTGGGTCAGCAGATCCTGGTGCTTCTGCCGTACGGGGAACAGCACATCGGCCCGCAGGGCGTCCGCCTGCACGGGGTCGGCGGCCTCCGTCGCCCGGATGCGCTGCTCGACGGCGCCGTCCAGCGCCTCGGTGAGGACCACGTACTCCTGGAGCTTGCCCATCGTCTCCCAGAGCCGGGTGCGCTCGGTGTGCAGGGCGGCGTTGTCGCGGCGCAGTTCGTCCTGGCCACTGCGGAGCGAGCCCACGATCCTGTTGAGGGTGGACTGCGCGGAGGCGTACTTCGCGACATGATCGCGCAGCCTGTTGCCGCCGGGCAGCTTCGCCAGCAGCCGGCGTGCGCCGCGGCCGGGGGTGTCGCGCGGGTCGAGGTCCTCGACGGTGCGGCGCAGCTCGACGAGCGAGGCGCCGACCCTCGACTGGGCGTCCCCGTCCCCCGACCCGGCCGAGAGCTCACGGACCGTACGGTCCAGCATCCGGTTGGACTGCTGGGCGGCGCTGCGGATGTCGCCCTGCCCGAGGGCGGCGATCTCCCCGATCCTGGTGGCGAACTCGGGTGAGCGGGCATCGAGCCCGGCGAGGCTGCCAACGTACTCGGTGGCGCGTCGCGTCATCTCCGTGCGCACGGAGTCGTCGACCGGGACGAGGCCGGCGGCCTGCTCGGAACGGACGGCGGCGACGGGCTCGGGCGGGGTGAGGACGAGCGGCTGCGGCTCGGCTTCGGTCATGGGTGAGGTCTCCCGGAAGGCGTGTGTCATCAGCCGCGGGTCCGGCGGGCCATCGCGCGCATCACCGTCGCGGTGGGCACGGGCGCCTGGCGGATCCCGGTCAGCTGTTGGTCGATGTAGTCGGTGTGGCCGGCGGTCGCGGCGGTGAACTCGGCCGCGGCGCCCTGGGGGCGGAAGCCGTGGCGCACGGCCAGCTTGCGCAGCCCGGGGTCGGTGGAGAGCAGCTCGCCGAGCTGCCGGCCCGGGGCGGTCAGCGGTACGAGGGTGTGATCGCTGGAGACAGTGGTGTCCGGGTAGAGGACGACCAGATCGCCGAGCTCCTGCTGCTGTTTCTGCAACAGCAGCGAGGCGACCTGCGACTCGTACACCAGGACCAGCGGATTGCCGACTCCGCTGATGAAGTCCCGGAACGGCGCGTCACTGCTGGTCTGCTGCGCACCCTGCACCTGGATCAGCTTCTTCAGCAGCGGCGCGGTGCGGTCGATCGCGGCGTCGTCGGCGGCCACCCGGCCGCCGTCGGCGACGTACGAGGCGGCGGCGAGGTAGAGCGCGCCGGAGTTGGATGCGACGGGATCGGTGCTCGCGATGAACACCGTCCCGGTCAACTCGGCATGTTTGCCCGCGCCCTTGAGCTGCTGCCAGGTCCGGTCCGCCTTCGCGGCCTTCAGATACGGGGCCATGCGCAGCTTCCCGCTGGACTTGCCGCTCAGCGTCGCCAGCCCGTTGTCCGCCAGCACCTGCGCGGCGCCGCGGTGCGCGACGACAACGAGCGGCGAGTAGAAGGGCCTGAGCGGTCCGCCCTTGACGGGGGACTTGCGCTGCAGCTCATCGGCCGGAGCCTTCGAGCCGGGGAAGGCGAAGTCGTAATCCTTCAGCGGAAGTTGGTCCATGGCCCAGGACCCGGACGTCTCCGCCTTCACGGTGAAACCCTTGGCGGCGAGGGCCTTCACCACATCGGGATCGGCGAAGAACTCCGCCTTCTCCGACCCGATCACTCCACGCACGGTCTTCGTTGCCGTGCTCGTGTCCTTGCTGTCGCGGCCTGCTACGACGGCTACTGCCACTCCGCCGATCAGCAGCACCGCCAGGACGATTCCCACGATGCGTCTCACGGATGCAGACTGCTCGCGGAAACCCACATTCCGGGCGGAGTTGAGTGGACGGCAGGTAAAGTGCGTATCCCAATACGCAACGGGAGCGCCCGACTCTCTCCGGCGACCCGCGGGACCACGGCAGGAGCCAGGAGAAAACGCGCCTCGCGGTGGACGACCTGTCGGTGGCAGGTTACGGGGTAAGGGAGTTGGAGGCAGCGGGGTCGGTTCTCGTGAACCACCAGCCGCGGACCACGGACTGCGCCGCAGGGCGCACGCACGTGTGCCGTGCCCGGACGACCCCGGGCACGGCACACTTCAGAGGGATCCCAACGAGGTCAGGACCGCGACCGGCTCTTCGAGAGCCCCTTGTCGGCCGCCCTGTTGATGGCCATGCTGTTCAGCAGCTGCTCCAACGGGCTCGCGCTGCTGGACTGCTCGCTCTCGCTCGGCGGTTCCTCAACAGCGAACGGCCCAGCGGGGACATTCGTGAAGGTGATCACGTTCCACTGCCTCTTCACCGCGCCGATAGGCCCACAGTCGAGTTTCATCATCGGGGCATTGGCGTCGCACTGGAGCTCGAAGACGGCCCCGGTGGTGGTGATTACCTTGAAGTTCGCCGTTCCGTCATGGACCGAAATGGTGGCGGCACAGACAACGGCGGGGTCGGGGTAGCCGGGGTTTTGCGCCAGAGTGGAGATGTTCTGCTCGAGGTAGGGCCCCGTTGTGGCGTCGTGCCGGTGGCCCGCAAACGCGACCCCGTTGCGCAGGATGACGCTGAACTCCTCAGACTCACTGGGGAGAATGGAGTCGATGTCGGTGCCGCACCCGTTGGCTCCGGTGGCTCCGGTGGCTCCGGTGGCTCCGGTGGCTCCGGTGGCGCCGTTCTGGCCGTTCTCGCCGTTCTCACCCTTGGGTCCGGTCGGTCCCGTGGCTCCGGTGCGGCCCGTGGCTCCGGTCGGACCCGTGGGCCCGGTGCGGCCCGTGGCTCCGGTCGGACCCGTGGACCCGGTGCGGCCCGTGGCTCCGGTCGGACCCGTGGGCCCAGTGCGGCCCGTGGCTCCGGTGGCTCCGGTGGCTCCGGCCGGTCCCGTGGCTCCGGTGGCTCCGTTCTCGCCGTTCTCACCCGTGGCGCCGGTCGGTCCGGTCGGACCCGTGGCGCCGCGAGGACCCGTCGGTCCGGTGGGCCCGGTGGGTCCGCGCTTGCCCTTCTCCTTGCACTTGTCCCTGTCGTGCTTGTTCTTGTGGCGGTCGCAGCACTCGTCCCTGTCGTGCTTGTTCTTCTGCTTCTCGCACTTGTCACCGCCCATAAGCACAGGCCGGTTCATCTCGCCCGGAGAGAAGGCGCTCTGGGCGGCCGCCATCGCAGGGCTGGAGAAGCCCAGCATGACGAGGCTCAGCGTCGCCATCGCACCGCCGGCCAGCCACTTGCGACCTCGGGGCACCGGGCCCAGACGCGAGGGGGTCCTGTTCTCAGGACTCATGAATTTGCTCCTTGTGGAACCGAATGGAGTGGTCTCGAGAGGCATGCGGAGCCTCTGACGCAACATTCGGGTGCGTGTGCAAGAAAGTTCGCGAGACACACCAGACGTTCAGGCGATCGGCTGAGGAGGGAAGGGGGCCGAAAGGGGATAAGGCTCGAAGAGTTGGGCCACGCGGCTCAGTAGTGGTTTCAATCTCGAGTGTGTGTCGATGTAGCCGACACGCAGGTGGATGGATACGCTCTGCGTGCTTCATCAGCTCCCACTTGCCAAATCGAGGCTCGAATGTCCGTCAAGGATTTTCAAGGAAAGATGAATTTCTTCACCAGGGTCAGAAAGCGTGTGGTCAGGGTGGCGACGGTTGCAATCGCTGTGACCACGACGTGTTCAGGGTTGGCATGGGCGGCGGTATCCCTGACGGGAAACAGCGCCGATGCGAAACCACCGGCCGCATGCTCATACAAACTCACCAATGGTAAAAAGCCCGTGGGAATTCCCGCCTTCGACGCCTCGGCCGCAGCCCGGCCGTACACGGCAGAACTCGTGACCAACCGGGGAACCATCACCCTTGAGGCCCTGACCGACAAGGCGCCCTGCGCCACCAACTCCTTCTCCTTCCTGGCGCGGAAGGGGTACTACGACGGCAGCAAGTGTCATCGTGTCACGACCCGAGGGATTTTCGTATTGGACTGCGGTGACCCCAAAGGGGAAGGCACAGCCGATCCGGGCTATTTCTTCGATGACGAGAATCTGGACGGAGCCGAATATTCGGCCGGCGTCGTGGCGATGTCCAAGGCGGCGCCCGGCAGGAACGGCAGTCAGTTCTTCATCAGTTATGCCGATCCCAATGTTCCCATGTCGTCCGAGTGGACTCCCTTTGCGAAAGTCGTGAGGGGATTGGACGTACTGAAGGCGATCGCCAGGAATGGGACGCAGGACGGATCCACCGACGGAAAGCCGAAGAAGGCTGTCGTCATCAAGTCGGTAACGGTGCGGCAGGCATCGGTCAATGCCCCTCGCGAGAAGCGCGGGTGACTCCACCACGCCCCAGTTGTGCCGCTGTTCGGAGTATTCCGTGCGCGCACATGGCGGCTCAGCGCCAAGCCGCGGAGGCTGCTGGCGTCTTGAGGTCCTCAGGGTCAGCTTTCCGGAAGGAATAAGTCATGCATGCCCCACCCACTGGCAGTGCCACGCTCCCGGTGCAACACAAATCAACTGTGGATGAAGGGCCGGTAGCCGAACCGTCTCGCGGGAGCCGCTCCGACATCCCGTGGTGGATCTGGGCTCTGGCGGGAACGCTGTTCTTCACATACACGACGTTGTCCTTGCGTATCCATCAGCGCATGCTCTCCCACAGCTTCGACCTGGGAATCTTCGAGCAGATCGTCCGCTCCTACGCGCATGGGCACCTGCCCGTCTCCGAAGTCAAGGGGCCGGACTTTCCCATCCTGGGGGACCACTTCTCTCCCATTCTGGCCCTGGTGGCACCTGTCTACCGGCTGTGGCCTTCGGCGATGGCCCTGCTCGTGGTGCAGGCGGCGCTGATCGCCGCGAGCGTTCTGCCTCTGACTCTCTGGGCGCGCCGAACGCTGGGCTCCCCCGCCGCCGCGGTCATCGGGGTCTGCTACGGCCTCTCCTGGGGTCTTGCGAGCGGGGTCGGCTCCGACTTCCATGAATGGGCCTTCGCCGTTCCTCTCCTCGCGTGCTCACTCACCGCTCTCGCGACGGGCCGGATGCGTGCCGCGGTCTGCTGGGCGCTGCCCCTGCTGCTGGTGAAGGAGGACCTCGGTCTCACCGTGGTCGTGATCGGCCTCGTCATCGCCCGGCGCGGCGACCGCAAGCTCGGGATCATCACCGCCGCAGTCGGTCTGGCCGGGGCACTGCTGGCGACGATGGTCATTCTGCCGGCCTTCAGTCCGAACGGGTCCTATGACTACTGGCACTGGCTGAACGGCTCGGAAGGCAGTGAGGGTGGGCTGACGGATCTGCTGTACAAGAGCACGATCGGTCTCATCACCCCCGAGACCAAGATCTCGACGCTCCTGCTCGTGCTGGCCCCGACCCTGTTCCTGGCCCTGCGGTCCCCGTTGATGTGGATCGCAGTGCCGACCCTGTTGTGGCGGGCTGCCTCAGAGCTCAGCACCCACTGGGGCACCGCCTACCACTATTCGCTCGTGCTGATGCCGATCGTCTTCGCGGCCTTCATCGACGCCTTGGTCCGGCGGAACCCGAGCAGGAGCAGCCTGCGCCGATACCTCGCCGGCTGCGCTGCGATCACCTTCCTGATCCTTCCGCAGTATCCGTTCTGGCAGCTGGTCCAGCCGGCCACCTGGCGGGGCGATCCCCGCATCGCTGTCGCCCACCGTCTGATGGACCGGATCCCTGACGGCGCCACGGTCCAGGCGTCCAACCTGCTCGTGCCCCAGCTCACGAACCGTACGAGCGCCAGCCTCTACGGCTGGCCCGACAGCCGCCCCAATCCTCAGTGGATCATGGTGGACACCTGGGTGCCGTTCAATCAGCGGTGGCCGCTGAACGTCCTTCAGGAAGAGCAGGCCCTGGGCATTGCCCGCGCGCAGGGGTATCTCACCGTGAGCAAGGAACAGGGCTTCGTCCTGCTCAAGCGCCCGAACTGACGTCGTGACGTCGGTCTTCTACCTCACCGAGTTGGAGGTGACCCATGAAATCAACGGTCTGCCTGAACATGATCGTCAAGAACGAGGCCCCGGTCATCAGACGCTGCCTCGAATCCGTGCGCCCTTTGATCGACACCTGGGTCATCCTGGACACGGGTTCGACCGACGGCACCCAGGACGTCATCCGTGAGGTCTTCAGTGATCTGCCCGGCGCCCTGCACGAAAGTCCCTGGAAGGGATACGACGGGAGCCGCAGCGAGGCCATCGACCTGGCGCGCGCCGCAGCGGACTATCTGCTGTTCATCGATGCCGACGACGAGATGGAGGTGGAGCCCGGCTTTCGCATGCCGGAGCTGACCCACGACGCCTACCGAGTCGCACTGCACGACGGACCCATCACCCACTGGCGCCCCGCTCTGGTCTCAACCCGGCTGCCCTGGCGCTACGTCGGCGTCCTGCACGAGTACATCGACTGCGGAACGCCGTACACCCTTGGGTCGTTCACAGGCGCCAACATCCTCTCGGTGGGGGGCGGCGCACGCCTGAGGGGAGAAGGGGTGCGGAAGAAGTACCTGCGCGACGCCAAGGTCCTTCAGCGAGGCCTGATCAAGGAACCCGACAACTCCCGCTACGTCTTCTACCTGGCCCAGAGCTGGCGCGATGCCGGAGAGCCGAAGAAGTCACTCGCCGCCTACGACCGCCGGGCGGGCATGGGCGGATTTGCCGAGGAAGTCTTCTGTGCCCGCCTCTACGCCGCACGGCTCGCGGAAGAGCTCGGCCGGCGGCCCGCCGAGGTGATCGACCGATACCTCCGCGCGCACGAAAGCCGCCCCTCGCGCGCCGAAGCCCTCGGTGAACTCGCACGCTACTGCCGCCTGAACGGCTCGCGCTGGCCACTTGCGCACATGTTCGCGCAGCGAGCGGCGCAGATCCCGTACCCGAAGGACACTCTGTTCGTCGAGTTCGAATGGTACGACTGGCGCGTACTCGACGAACTCGCCGTGGCCGCTTACTGGACCGGAAACTACGAGGAGTCAGAGCAATGCGGCCAACGCCTTCTCGAGGGCGGCAAGGTGCCGCCCGATGACCACGGCCGCGTGACCGGCAACCTCGAATTCGCTCGGCAGAAGCTGGGCTCGAGGGAACTCGTGAACGCCTGACCGGGGGGCGGCGGGGCCGCGGAGGCCCGGCCGGAGAGTCTTCGCGGCGTAGGCCGGTGCCCGCTCGGAACGGCCGGGCGCGGCACACGAATGGCACCCGGTCCGCGCGCCTCCCCGGCCCGCGGACCGGGGCCGTCAGGGGGCGCCGATCAGCTCGGTGTCACGCAGGGCGGCAGTGTGTGCGTCCATGCGCTCGGCGGCGAGAATCGCGGCGGTGGTGTCCGCGCGGGACGCGGCGACGACGAGCGCGCGGCCGGCGAGGGCGAGCGCCCGGTGGTGCAATGCGGCGGGGTCGGCCCGGGTCAGCGCGGCATGCCGCGCCGGCGGCGCCCCGCGCAGCCGGGCCACCTGCTCGGCAATGCGATCGCCCGCCCGGCCGAGCCCCAGCTCGTCGGTGACGGCGAGCAGGGCGGCCAGATGCCCGGCGAGCTGGATGTCCAGCTCCTCCTCGCGGGTGCGGTGGGGGTACTGCGTCGCGTCGGCCATCGAGTGGACCGACTTGGTGCGGATCGGCTCGTACATGGGGATGGTCTCCTGCTCACGGTCAGGAGACCATCCTACATTGGATTCAGTCTAAAGTTGAGTGGTGTCGGGATCCGGCTGCCTCACGGCTGCCCGTACCCGTCCAGGAACGCACCGATCCTGGTCACCGCGTCCGTCAGATCCTCGGTCGACGGCAGCGTCACGATCCGGAAGTGATCGGGCTCCGGCCAGTTGAACCCCGTACCCTGCACGACCATGATCTTCTCGGCCCGCAGCAGGTCGAGGACCATCTGCCGGTCGTCCTTGATCTTGTAGACCGCGGGGTCGAGCCGCGGGAAGAGGTACAGCGCCCCCTTCGGCTTCACGCAGGTGACGCCCGGGATCTGCGTCAGCAGGTCGTACGCGACGTCCCGCTGCTCCAGGATCCGCCCGCCCGGCAGCACCAGGTCGTCGATCGACTGCCGGCCCCCGAGCGCCGCGGCCACCGCGTGCTGCGACGGCATATTGGCGCACAGCCGCATGTTGGCGAGGATCGTCAGCCCTTCGATGTACGAGGCGGCGTGCCCCTTCGGGCCGCAGACGGCCAGCCACCCGGACCGGTAGCCCGCCACCCGGTAGTTCTTGGAGAGTCCGTTGAACGTCAGCACCAGCAGATCGGGCGCGATGGCCGCCGTCGGGGTGTGTGTCGCTCCGTCGTACAGGATCCGGTCGTAGATCTCGTCGGAGCAGACCACCAGGTTGTGCCGGCGGGCGATCTCCGTCAGCCCGCGCAGCATCTCGTCGTCGTAGACCGCGCCCGTCGGATTGTTCGGGTTGATGATCACGATCGCCTTGGTGCGGTCCGTGACCTTCCGCTCGATGTCGGCGAGGTCCGGCATCCAGTCGGCCTGCTCGTCGCACCGGTAGTGCACGGCCGTACCGCCGGCCAGCGACACGGAGGCGGTCCACAGCGGATAGTCCGGCGCGGGTACGAGCACCTCGTCGCCGTCGTCGAGCAGCGCCTGCATCGACATCTGGATCAGCTCGGAGACGCCGTTGCCCAGGTAGATGTCCTCGACGTCGAGGGGGATCCCCTTGGTCTGGTAGTGCTGCATCACCCCGCGGCGCGCGGACAGCAGCCCCTTCGCGTCGCCGTAGCCGTGCGCCCCGGAGAGGTTGCGCAGTATGTCTTCGAGAATCTCGGGCGGGCACTCGAACCCGAACGCGGCGGGGTTGCCGGTGTTCAGCTTGAGGATGCGGTGACCAGCTGTTTCCAGCCGCATCGCCTCCTCGAGCACGGGGCCCCGGATCTCGTAACAGACATTGGCGAGCTTCGTGGACTGGATGACCTGCATGGCAGCGAGGATACGGTGGTGTTTCGCAGGGTGCGCGGGGTTTGCCCGCAGGTTGACCCGCCTGGGGAACCCGGTTCGCCCGCCCGGTCTTCCATCGCCATGCACCCGCCGTCCCCGGCCGTGGGAACCCTGGCCGGGGACGGTGACGCGGCTTGGAATGGATGTCTGACGGGCCGGGCCGGGTGAGATGCGCCACGCGAATGGGGCGCCGCCGTCACTCGGGCAGGCGCGTGCCGTCCGGGAGACGGATGCCGAAGTCGTCCGCCAGGACCCGCAGCACCTCGTCGCCGTCCGCCAGCTCCCGTTCCTTCCGCTTGCCATCGGGCGCCGTCTCCGTGAGCTTCCGGCCGGACAGCGCCAGGTGGCCGTCCGCAGTGGTCCGCTGGACGTACACCAGGTGCTGGAACGGGGAGCGCGGATTGGTCGCGATGTGCCAGTTGATGACCTCGTAGTCCGGCGCTTCGAACGGCTCCAGCGTGAATGTGTACTGGTCCTCCCACTCCCCGCCCGCGGACAGTGTCTGCAGCTTCCACAGCGGCAGCGGGCCGTCGTGCGGTGCGTGGACGAGCCGGTGACGGCGCGGTGCGTCGTGCAGCTCCGCGTCCGCCACCAGCGCGATCGGCTCCAGCAGCGAGCTGCCCGCGCCGAAGCCGACATCGGCGAGATACGGGGTCGGCTCGCCGGGCACCTCGGCCAGCATCAGCATGTGGGTGCGCGGCCGTACGTCACCGGGCGCGGCCCCCAGCACCACGCGCGCGCAGAGCAGCGTCACCGTGAATCCGAGCTCGGCCAGCACGGCGGCCAAGAGGGTGTTGTGCTCGTAGCAGTACCCGCCGCGCTCACTGCGTACGAGCTTCGCCTGCAGGTCCGCGAGCGCGAGTGAGGGCGCGCTCCCGAGCACGGGGTCCAGATTCTCGAACGGGATGCCCAGCGCATGGGCGCGGTGCACGGCACGCAGCACCTCCACGGTGGGGAGGCGCTCCCCGGTCCAGCCGATACGGGCGAAGTACGCGTCGAGGTCGAGAGTGCGGTCGTGATCGGTCGTCATGGTCCGACCGTACGCAACCGGGGCGGCGGAGGCCTCCGACCAGGGGCGGATCCGCCTGGTACGCGGGCCCTGGTCCCCGCCGCGGCGGCTGCTGAGGCGGCGGACCCACGTGACCGGTAGGGCACGGACACCCGGACCGCACTGTCGGCGGCGCTCAGCGCACCAGCAGGTCGATGACGCCCGTGGTGCCCTCCTCGCCGCCCCGCTCCGCTTCCATGAGGCGCCGCTCCATCAGCGCCAGGTACGGGGTCAGCAGTTCGGCGCTGACCCCCTGTTCGTCGGCCGTGCGCAGCAGCGTCGCACTGGCCGCGACCTGCATGGCGAGGTTGGAGGCCACGCCCTCGCGGTAGTCGCCGCTCTCCAGCTGAGCGGCAGTCGCGTGCACCGCGGGTGCCATGGCGGTGAGCCAGTCGGCCAGCAGCGGGGCGAGCGCCCGAGGGTCGATGTTCTCCTTGCGGATCAGCGCGAAGGCGTGCGCGACCCCCGCGAACATTCCCGTCATCGCGCTCAGCAGTGCCACGTCGTGCAGGCCGGCGAAGCCGGGATCCTCGCCGACATAGGTGGTGCCGGCCGGCACGGCGAGCGTCTCCCCGTACGCGTCGAACAGGGCGCGGGACCCGCTGTAGAAGATGTAGCCGCCGGAGCCCGCGGCGCCGATCATCGGCGGGACCGCCATGATCCCGCCGTCCAGGAACCGGGCGCCGCGCTCCTGGGCCCAGGCGGCGAGGGCGCGCGCCTGGCCCGGAGTGGAAGTGGTGAGGTTGACCAGGTCCTTGCCGGCGAGGTCGGCGCCGGCCAGGGTCTGTCCGACGGAGGCGTCGTCCAACAGGCAGAGGACGACGAGCTGGTTCGCGGCCACCGCCTTCGCGGCCGTACCGACCGCACTCGCCCCCTCGGTGGCGAGTGCGTCGGCACGGGCGGGGCTGCGGTTCCAGACGGTCAGAGGATGCCCGGCGGCGAGCCAGGTCCGGGCGAGCGCGGTGCCCATGGCGCCGAGCCCGAGGAGGGTGAGCGGCTGCTTCTCAGGGGTGTTGTCAGTCATGGGGATTAGGCTCGTCGCAGGCCTCGGAGCGATCAAGTACCCACTTCGGAGTGGGTGGTTACCACGAGGTGAGTGAACAGGTGGGAGGGGTGGGCCGTGGGGGCCGTACGCAGGCCGGGGGCGTTCGTCTGCGGGATCGACGCGGCGATGGATGTCATCGGCGGCAAGTGGAAGGTGCTGATCCTCTGGGCGCTGAACGAGCAGACGTGCCGCTTTGGCGAGCTGCGCAGACTGGTGCCGGGGATCACCGAGAAGGTGCTCACCTCGCATCTGCGGGAGCTGGAGGACGACGGCATCGTGCACCGCAAGGTCCATGCAGAGGTGCCGCCCCGCGTCGAGTACTCGCTGACCCCGCTCGGATTCGCGCTCAACGAGGCACTCGGGCCGCTCGGCGCGTGGGGACGGGAGCATGTGCTCGGCCAGGGCGCCCCCCAAGGTGTTCCGGGTGGCCCCAAGGGCTCGCCGCATGCGCGCAATCCACATGCGACGGCGGACCGCGTTCCGGCAGACTGCGCCGATGACAGCTGATCCCTCATCCGCATCCGCCTCGGCGCGCGCCCTGAGACATGTCCGTTCTCTCTCCTCGGGGCAGCCACTGGACCGGGCCGTGCCGCTCACGCTGAACTTCCACCCCGACCGGATGGCGGGCGGCCGTCCGATCCTGGCCAAGCTGGCCGAAGACGGCGTCTATCACTCGCAGTTCGTCACCGGCACCAGCAACGGCGGGCTGACGGCGCACCCCGGCGGCGACCGGTGGCGCTGGGAGAGCCGGATCTTCGGCGGTGCGTACGACGGTGTGCCCGGTGAACAGCGCCCGGTGTACGGGGCGTTGAACTTCCGGCGCAAGGAGGTCGGGGCGGCGCCACGGTTCGGCTCGGCGCACTTCCGGCTGACTGCCGAGGCGCTTTCGCGCGCCACGTTCTGCTACCCGGACAGTGCCGCCGAACCCACGGACTTCGGCGTCGCGGACCGTATGCGGCTCATCGAAGTGGCCGAGGCCGACAGCCAGGACGCGCTCAACGACTACATCGAGGCGCAGGTGCACGGCCCGGTGGTGCTCGACCGCCACATGGAGGCCCTGGTCCTCGACCCGAGCCACCGCGGCACCACAGTGGAGGAAGCCGCCCGCCGACTGCCGTGTGCCACGGAATGGCATGGCGGATTCCGGCTGTCCGTCGACGAGCTGCGCCACCACGCGGACTACCGCGGACAGGAGTTCGTGGACCTCGGCGCGGAGATCGCGCAGGGCGGCGTGCTCGATCCGCGGATCATCGGGGACGCGGCGCGGACGGGCCGTTACGAGACACAGTCGCTGAAGATGGTCTGGCACTGCCTGGCCCGCTTCGGCGCACCGGCCGAGCCCCGAGTAACGGTGCAGGCACCCGCGCCGGCCCGCTGAGAGATGGCGCACCGTCAGGACGGCCGGCACCTCTTCGTTCCTGCCGTCGGCAGGCGGGGGCCGGCCCCTGCCGGGGCCGCGCGGCGGCGGAACGCGAACCGACGCGCGGCTGACCGGCCACCCCGTCAGCAGACCGTGCCCGGCCGGGCCGCGGTTGCCCTCAACAGGTCGCGCACCAGGTCGAAGTCGATGTTCTCCGGCTTGCGGAAGCGCAGGCAGCCCTTGCCCATGTCCTGCCCGGCCAGCCGCTCCTCGAATGCCGCGCGGACATCGGTGCGCAGCAGGTAGAAGGAGATGTAGTTCTTCTGGCTCGCGAAGGCGATCTCGGTGACCCCGTCCCGTTCGTAGGCGGGCATCCCGTAGGCCATGATCTCCCCGAAGCCCTTGAGTTCCTGGCGGCACATCAACCGCAGTCTGCCCAGGGCGTCCCGGCGCTCCTCCGGCACCTCGGCCAGGTATCCGTCGACGTCCTCCGCCTTGCTCTGCACCATGCGGACAGCCTAACGACCGTCCCGAGGCCGGGAAGGCGGTCTTGCCCCGGAGCCGCGCACCCCTAACAATGCGCATGACAAAACCGAAGGAACTTCGGTCACAGAGGTCATAGAGGGGACCCCCACATGAAGAAGCCTCTCCTCGGCGCGCTTTTCGCTGTTCTGCTCCTCGGAGCGGGAACGGCACCCGCCGTCGCGGCCACAAGCCACGACGCGGCCGCGCCGCAGAAGACGACACAGGCCGAGCAGGTCACGGCCAAGGCGGTCGACTTCGCCGGTACGGTCGCGCTCAGCAACTGCTCCGGCTCCGTGGTCCGCACGGCCGCCTCACTCCCGAGCGACCCGGCGCTCGTGCTCTCCAACGGGCACTGCCTGGAGACCGGCTTCCCCGGTCCGGGTGAGGTCGTCCTCGGCCGGCGGTCCACCCGCAGCTTCACCCTGCTGAACTCCGCGGGCAGCGGAGTCGGCACCCTGCGCGCCAGCAAGATCGCGTACGGGACGATGACCGACACCGACATATCGCTGTACCAACTCACCCGTACCTACGCCCAGATCGAGAGCACCTACGGCATCAAGGCGCTGGAGCTCAACGCCGCGCACCCGGTCCAGGGCACCGCGATCACGGTCGTCTCCGGCTACTGGAAGCGCACGTACAGCTGCAACATCGACGGCTTCGTCTACCGCATGAAGGAGGGCCTGTGGACGTGGAAGGACTCGGTCCGCTACACCTCCGCCTGCCAGACCATCGGCGGTACGTCCGGCTCCCCGGTGATCGACAACGCGACCGGCAAGGTCGTCGCCGTCAACAACACCGGTAACGAGAACGGGCAGCAGTGCACGGACAACAATCCGTGCGAGATCGACGAGAGCGGCAATGTGACGGTCCGCCAGGGCATCAACTACGCCCAGGAGACGTACGGCATCGTGCCGTGCATCGGCGCCGGCAGCCAGATCGACCTCAACCGGACCGGGTGCACCCTGCCCAAGCCGTAGTCGGAAAGCGTCCGCGCGCGTCGCCCGGCCTGTCCCGGGCGACGCGCGCGGGGCGTGATCACGCATGGTCCGAGCGGCAGGGCAGGTTTGCGGCGGGTCAGTGACCGGTGGCCAAGTCGGCGTACGCACTCGGGGGCCAGGCGGCGAGGATCTTGGGCCGCAGGCTGGCGCCGAGGCGGTGGTAGAAGCGCTGCGCGTCGACGTTGTCGACCTCCATGCCCCAGCGGATGAGCAGTCGCCCGGGTGCGGCCAGTGCGGCGAGAGCGGCCATGAGCTGCCGGCCGGCGCCGGCGTCGCGGTGCCCGGGGCGGACGTAGAGGTCGTCGAGGTTGAGCACGTCGCCGCCGGTCCACAGGTGCAGCTGGCGGACGGAGGAGACGTAGCCGACGGCCCGGCCGCCGCGCTCGGCCAGCAGGACGATCACCTCGGGGCGGCCGAGCAGGGCGCGCCACTGCTCATCGGTGACGTGTACCTGCGCCGCCTGGTCCTCGTGGGCGGCGATCTCGCGGACCATCGCGGCCACGTCGGCGGCGTCATCCGGCGTGGCCCGACGGATCGTGATCTCGGTCATCGTGGGGCGTCCTCTCGTGGGGTGGGGTGGTGGGCGGGGTGGGCGGCTCCTGCCGCCGCGGTCGGGTTCACGCGACGCCGGGGTGTCACCGACGTCGCCGGGCCGGTGCCCCTCCCGGCAGACTTTGCCCCGCCGCAAACACTGCCGGTCACGGCACTGGGGCCGCAGCCTCAGCAGTGGGCGTACTCGTGCGGACGCAGCAGCATGGCCACGGCCATCGCCGGGAGCATGAGCAGATGGCCCCACAGCATCAGGGCGCCGGTGTCGATGAGCCCAAGCGCCAGCGGCACGAACAGCACCAGGAAGGGCACGTACATGGCCGAGCCCATCTCGGCGATGGGCCGCCAGCGGTGGCCGCGGACCTTCATCCACGCGGACATGACCACCGTCATGTTCGTCGCCATGATCAGCGCGCCGGTGTAAGGGTTGTGCATCAGTCCGGCGGCGCCGAGGGCGCCGAGGACGAACATCCACACCGGGTGCAGGACCACCATGCCGACGGCCATGGCTGCGACCATCTCGGCGAAGTGCAGGGCGAATTTCTTGGCGCTCAGGCGGTGGCCGTCGTGCGTCACGGCGTCGGCAGGCACGGGGGCTGTGCTCGGGGTGGCGGGTTGGCTGTGCACGGCATGTCTCCAGGGATAGGCGCGGGTTACGGGACGAGGGCGTAGCCGGCCTCGGCGACGGCGGCGGCGATGTCGGCGCGGTCGACCGGCTGGGAGGCGGTGACGGTGACGCTGCCGGTGGCCAGGTCGACGGTGACGGACTCGACGCCGACGACACTCGAGATCTCCTCGGTGACGGAGCGGACGCAATGCGCGCAGCTCATACCCGTGACCTCGAAAGTGGTCGAGCCGATGAAGGTGCGGGGGGTGCCGGAGAGCAAGGGGAACTCCTCGAGGGGTTGGTGGTGGTGCGGTCAGGTAGAAGAGTCGGCCCGCGGGCGGGTGCGCATCACCGGGGAAATCGCCGGGTATTTCGCCGGGATCGGCCAGGTCAGTGGCTCTGCCCGCAGGGACCGTGCCCGGTGGGTGGCGCCGGTGCCGGGCTTGCCACCGGGCACGGCGAGCGGGGGTGAGGACGGGTGGCCGCCGGCCTTCGATCGCTGACTCCGTCGGGGAGGGCGGGCGCGGGGTCCGGGGTTGTGGTGGCCGCCCCGGGCGCGGGGGTCCGCAGTCCGCGGCTGGTCGAAGGCAAGGTGTGGGCTCAGCCTTCGGGCGCCATGCACGGCGTCGTGGATGGGGCCGATCGTCGTCTTCGCGTCGGCGTGGCCGCCGGCGGTGTCGGAGGTGACCGGCGCCGCGTGGCCCGCGCCTTCATCAGCCGGGCGGCAGGGCCTCCGAATCCGGCATCCGCCAGGCGACCACGACCAGCCAGATCATCCATGCCACGTCCAGGACGAAGGCCAGCACGATGGCGATCGACTCCGTTCGCGAGAAACCCCCGGAGCCGACCACCCAGCCCTGCACCAGGTAGCTGAGGCCGGAAAGCCCCATCAGGTGCGCTATCGGCCGCGGAACCCAAGCCGTCCGCACTACCGCGGCCGCGAACAGGAGCAAAGCAAGGCCGAGGGCGAAGTTCTGATAGCTCCTCACCCCCCACTCGAGCCAGCGGACTGTCTCGGCGCTCGCGAAGCGCGCCGCCTTCTCGGCATCCGGGGCGCCGGCCCACGCGTTCACGGCCTGCTTGAGGGCGACGCCGTCCACGGCCTGGAGGACGCCGTACAGCGCCAGCGTCGCCACCGCCGAAGCGCCACCGAATCGACCCGCCCATCTCGCCGTTCCAGCCTGAACGTCCAGGGCGAAGAACAGGGCGAGCAGCCCCGCGAGGAAGATCGCCATGCCTGCGAACTGGCCGAGGTGTACGCCTGTCCAGATCCCGCTGCCGGCGTACTCGGCGAACACGGCGGGGTGGTTATTTGCGTCTCCATCGGCGTGGAGCTGGGTGACCACGATGTACAGGAGTTGTCCCACGAGCAGCAGCGTGGCGGACAGACGCAGCGACTTGCGACGCGCCAGGGGTCCGGTGCGCGCGGAGGTGGCGCTGAGGGCGGGAAATGAGCTGGACACGGCAGACCTCCAGGTGGCGTGCGGGATGGACGGTGTTACGGGACGAGGACGTAGCCCGCGTCGTCGACGGCGATGTCGGCGCGGTCCACGGGGCGAGAGGCGGTGACAGCGACACGGTCGAACCGATGAAGGTGCTGGACAGCAGGGGGAACTCCTCGAGTTGCCGGTGGCGGTGCGGTCAGGAGTAAGAGTCGGCGCGGGGGCCGGTGCGTCTCACCGGGGAAATCGCCAGGCTTTCCGCCGGGACCGGCCCGGACGGTGACGGTGCGCCCCGTGCCCGTGCCCGTGCCCGTGGCCGGTGACGGCGGGGCCGGCCTTGGGGTGGGGGCCGCCAGTTCGGCGGCGGGTGGGCCGACATGGCTTCTCCTCGGAAGCGGGGGTGGTGGTCGGCTGGCACGCTCGCGGTCGGCATATTCACCCAAGCAGGGTGATGTCACCAGCGCGTTCGATACCGTTGGACTCGTGCTGGCCGGACGGAATCCCGAACGCGCGGCGATCGCCGCCCTGCTCGACGCAGCCCGCGCCGGCAGCGGCGGCGCGTTGGTGGTGCGCGGCGTCGCCGGGGTCGGCAAGTCCGCGCTGCTGGCTGACGCAGCGGCAACCGCGTCGGACCTGCGGGTGCTGCGCACCTCCGGCGTGGAGTCCGAATCGCCGCTGGCCTTCGCCGCGCTGCAACGGCTGCTGTGGCCGCTGCGCACCCGGATCGACTCCGTGCCGGCGCCGCAGGCCGCGGCGCTGCGCGCGGCGTTGGGGGAGGCCGAGGGCGAGGGCGACCGCTTCCTGGCGTTTCTCGGCACGCTGAGCCTGCTCGCCGACGCTGCCGAACAGGCGCCGCTGCTCGTCGTCGTCGACGACGCGCACTGGCTCGACGACGCGTCGGCAGCCGCGTTGCTGTTCGCCGCCCGTCGGCTGCAGGCCGAGCGCGTGGCGTTGCTGTTTGCCGCCCGCGACGGCGACGCCCGCCGCTTCGACGCCGGGGACCTGCCCACCGTCATGCTCGGCGGCGTGACCGGCGCCGACGCCGGCGCGCTGCTGTCCGCCCGCGCGGGGACCACCATTGACCCGGCGGTGCGCGACCAGCTGGTCGCGGGCACCGGCGGCAACCCGCTCGCGCTGGTCGAGCTGGCCGGGGTGCTCACCGCCGA
The DNA here is from genome assembly GCF_044455345.1 of Streptomyces sp. NPDC051286. Taxonomy (NCBI): domain Bacteria; kingdom Bacillati; phylum Actinomycetota; class Actinomycetes; order Kitasatosporales; family Streptomycetaceae; genus Streptomyces; species Streptomyces sp. NPDC051286. The sequence goes on from NZ_JBITER010000007.1 coordinate 156,107, forward strand.
CCAGCTGGCCGGCCGGGCGCCGCTGCCCACCCCGCTGCCGCTGACCGGCGGCGTGGAGCGCGCCTTCCTCGACCGCTGCCGCCACCTCGACGAGCCCGCTCAGCGGTTCCTGCTGGTCGCCGCGACCGACGACACCGCCCGTCTGACCGTGGTCCGCAACGCCGCCGAGCGCCTCGACGCCGCTGATTCCGCCCTGGATGCGGTGGAGCGGTCCGGGTTGCTGCGCGTGGACGGTGATGCCGTCGCCCTCTACCACCCGCTGGTGCGCTCGGCGGTCTACCGGGCCGCCACCAGTGCGCAGCGCCGCGCCGCGCACCGTGTGCTCGCCGACGTGCTGACCGGCGACCCCGAGCGGCGGGCATGGCACCTGGCCGCCGCCGCCGACCGGCCCGACGAGGACGTCGTCGCCGCTCTTGACGGGGTTGCCGAGCGCGCCGCGGCCCGCGGTGGCCACGAGGCGGCGGCCGCCGCGTGGGCCCGCGCCGCCGAGCTCACAGCCGGCGGTGAGGCCCGCGGCCGGCGGCTCTACCTGGCCGCGTCCTCGGCCTGGCTGGGCTCGCACCTGTCGCGCGCCTCGGCACTCGCCCAGGCCGCTGCGGCGGACGTGATCGATCCGCTGCTGCGAGCGCAACTGCTCGCCCTGCAGGGGCAGATCGAGTGGAACACCCATTCGCTGAACGACGGCTACGACCTCATCCTGCAGGCCGCCGAGGCCGCCGCCGACGTGGACGCGGCGCTGGCGGCACAGTTGGCGATGCTCGCCGCGTCGCTGGCGGCGTTCGGCGCCCGGTCCCCGCGCGCGCTGAACCCGACCGCGCTGGTGGCCGAGCCCGCGCCGGACGCACCGCCCCGGGTGCGCGCCGCGTGGGCTCTGCTGCACGGATTCGGTGCCGTGGCCCGCAGCGACTGGGCGGCCGCCGCGGAGTCCTTCCGGTGCGCGTTCATCGTCACCGACGCCGACCCGGTCGACGACCACGTGCTGCAGCCCAACCTGGGCATCGCCGCGATGCTGATCGACGATGACGAGCGCGGACTGCGGCTGCACGAGCAGCAGCTGACCGCCGCCCGCCGAGCCGGCGCGCTGAACATGGTCGAGCACGCCCTCACCCGCGGAGTCCACTTCCAGATCGCGGCCGGTGCCTGGTCGAAGGCCGCCGGTGCCGCCGCCGAGGCGCTGCTGCTGACCGCCGGCACCGGCCACCCGGGGCTGACCGCGCTGCCCACCGCGCAACTCGCCCTGGTCGCGGCGCTGCGTGGAGACGACGCCGACCGCCACCTGGACAGGGTCGCCGAGATCCGGCACAAGCACCCGGTCGGCATTACCGACGCCCTCGTCGCCGACCTGACGCACTGGGCCCGCGGGCTGCGCGCGGCCGCGCAGCCGGCGACCGCGCTGCACCACCTCCAGCAGATCGAAGGGCCGGCATGGCGCCGCCTGTCCGCCCTCGACCTGTTCGACGCCGCCGTCCGCGGCGACCGTCCCGACGTCGCCCGCCCCTGGCTGGCCGAACTGGAGCAGTTCGCAGCGGGCACCGGTCTGCCGGCCGCGACCGCGGTCGTCGAGCACGGCCGCGCCCTGCTTGCCGGCGACGGCGACGCCGAGACCCACTTCCAGCGGGCACTCGCCGCGCAGGCCGGCTCGCTGCGGCTGCCCGACCGGGCCCGCACCCACCTGGCCTTCGGCGAGCACCTGCGCCGCGCCCGCCGCCGGGTCGACGCCCGCGAACACCTGCGCACCGCGCTGGCGCTGTTCGAGGACCTCGGCGCCCGCCCGTGGGCCGAGCGGGCCGCGCAGGAGCTGCGCGCCTCCGGGGAGACCGCCCGCCGCCGAGACGTCACCACCGCCACCGAGCTGACCCCGCAGGAGCGCCAGGTCGCCACCCTGGTCCGGCAGGGCCTGTCGAACCGGGACGTGGCTGCGCAGCTGTTCGTCAGTTCACGCACCGTCGACTTCCACTTGAGGAACTGCTACTCCAAGTTGGGCGTCAGCTCCCGCGCCGAACTCACCGCTCTCCCGCTCGACTTGTGACCGGCAGGTCCCTGCACCTGAAGACCGCATCAGCCGCTCTCATTCACCGCTTGCGCCGCACCGCCGCCTCGATTCCGTCCAGCAGCACGCCGAGCCCGGCGGTGAACGTCTCGCGCGCCTGACGCTCCAGGTAGGGCACCGGGTCGTCGGCCGGTGGCGGCTCGGGTGCGCTCTCGCTCTCCAGGCGGCCGACGTCCGGGAAGCGGTCCGCGAAGTCCGGGGCCACCTCGCCGAGCAGCGCCGAGCGGGCGGACCACCACTCCTCGTCGGACTGGCCGGTCACCGCCGCGGCCAGCCGGGACTCGGCGACCGTCTGCGCCGAGCCGCGGACGAAGTGGAACAGCGTGCCGATCAGCCGCCGCAGGAGATGCGCGTCGAGCCCGGTCCCGTACAGGAGGCGTACGAGGGTGTTGAGAGCGGCGTACTCGTGCGGGCCAAGCACCGGCCGGGCCTGGGAGACCTGGAGTACCCACGGGTGGCGGAGCTGGAAGGCGAGGGTGTCCTCCGCCCAGCGCGTGAGGGAAGCGCGCCAGTTGTCCGTGTCCGGGTAGTCGGACGGGAGTTCGGCATGCACCGCGTCATACATCAGGTCCAGGAGCTCGTTTTTTCCGGGGACGTACGTGTAGAGGGCCATGGCCGTCCGGCCCAGCCGCTCGCCCACCGCGCGCATCGAGAGCGCCGCCATGCCGTCCTCGTCGGCGACGGCGACGGCTGCGCTCACGATCGCGTCCACGGTCAGTTGGGGCTTGGGCCCCGACCGGGCCGGTCCCGTTCCGCCCGGCCCTGTTCCGCCGGGTGCCGGAGCGCTCTCCCTGCGCCACAGCAGGGCGATCGAACGGCGGGCGTCGCCCTGTCCCGCATAGACCACCACTTGCGACTCCTTACGCAATAAAGTAACTTCGCCCAGACGATTCTTTACGGCATAAGGTACCAGGGAGAAAGTGGGTGGCCGCTCCGATGAGTCAGTCTCTGCCGGTGTCGTACATCGAGGTGACGGGCGTGGAACGGGTCACGCCGCGGATGGCGCGCGTCACCTTTACCGGAGATGCGCTGGCCGGCCTGATCGAGGACCGGCCGGATCAGCAGATGAAGCTCTGCATCCCGAAGGGGCAGGGCGCGCCCGTCCTGCCGGAGCCGGACGCCGGCGACACGTACGGGATGCGGTGGTACGAGGCGTACCTCGCGATCCCGGAGGCCGACCGGCCGTGGATGCGGAGCTTCACCGTCCGGGCGTACGACCGTGAGCGCAACGAGATGACCGTCGACTTCGTGCTCCACGGCGACGACGGACCCGCCTCCCGCTGGGGGCGGACCGCGCGGCCAGGGGACGTACTCGGCATGATCGGCCCGTCCTCGGCGTACGCCCGGCCGCTGCCCGCCTCCGACTGGCTGCTGCTGGCCGGGGACGCGACAGCGCTCCCCGCGATCGGCACGCTGCTCGAAGCACTGTCGGCCGGGATGCGCGCGGTGGCGTACGTGGCGGTCGCCGACGCGGGGGAGGAGCAGCGGCTCTCGTCCGCCGCCGAGGTGACCGTGCGCTGGGTGCACGCGGGGGAGGAGCTGACGGACGTGGTCCGGGCGGCGGAGCTGCCGGGCGAGGCAGGGGCGGGGGCCGCGTGGCTCGCGGGGGAGTCGGGGACCGTACGGACGCTCCGCCGCCACCTGGTCGAGGAGCGCGGGATGCCCAAGTCGGCGGTGGAGTTCAGTGGTTACTGGCGGCGCACGCTGACCCAGGACGACGCCCCGACCGAGGAGGACCTGGCCTGGGCGAAGGAGCGGGCGGAGGCATGAGGAGAGTTCACCGTGAGCCTCGTGGCGACCGGGCCGCCGGACCCGCTCCTCAATCGCCAAAGGGGCTGGAGCGGAAATCGAGGACAACGCCCGCAGGGATCAGAAGAACGTGCGGATGTAGTCCGTGACCGTGCCGTCCGCCTCGACCAGCGGAATCAACTGCCACTTGTCGAACGACGTGCACGGGTGCGACAACCCCATGCCGACCCAGTCCCCGACCTCCAGCTCCGTCCCGGCCTCGGTGCGCAGCCACGCGTGCTGGTCGGACAGCTTGGTGACGGTGATGCCGGTGGCGGCCCGCACCGAGCCGTCCCGCCCGGACCGCACGACCTGCGCCTGCGGAAGATCGAGGTCGTACGCCGCGTCCCGCTTCCCCGCGTTCACGAACGCCTGCTCATCGGTCGGCCGCGAGACGACCTGGGCCCAGAGGCGGAACGCGGGCTGCAGGGCGCCCTCCTCCGGGACCCGGTTGAACGGGGTGAGGTGCCGGTAGTGCCCGTCGTCGTGCGAGACGTACGCTCCCGAACGCAGCAACTTACATACGGGACGAGTGAGTTCGGGGATCTCCGCGAAGACGTCCGCGACCGTGTCGAACCAGGCGCTGCCGCCCGCGCTGATCACGATCCGGTCGTCGGCAGCCAGTGCGGCGAACCGGCCCGCCTTGTCGAAGTCGGCGGCCACCCGGACGAGCCGGTCCAGCCAGTCCCGGACCCGCTCCGTGGACGCGTCCGGCACCTCGCCCTCGTAACCGGCGACCCCGACCAGACGCAGTGTCCCCACCGTGGCCACCGCGTCGGCGACCGCGGCGCAGTCGGCCTCGGTACGGGCACCCGTGCGGGCCCCCTCACCGGCGCCGAGTTCCACGACCACGTCGACCGGACGTACCGCACCCGCGGCGCGCAGCGCTTCGTCCATCAGCTCGACGCCGCGCACCGAGTCGACGTAACAGATGAAGTGGAAGTCGGGGTCGGAGTCGAGCTCGCCGGCGAGCCAGCGAAGTGCGACCGCGTCGACGAGCTCGTTGGCGAGGAAGATCCGCTCGATGCCGTACGCGCGGTACACCCGGACCTGGTGCGGAACGGCGGCGGTGATGCCCCACGCGCCGTACTCCAGCTGCCGGGCGAAGAGCTGCGGCGCCATGGACGTCTTGCCGTGCGGCGCGAACGCGAGCCCATGACGTTCGGCGTACGTCTCCAGCAGCGCGAGGTTGTGCGCGACGGACTCGGCGGAGAGGGCGAGGACGGGCGTCGTGAAGCCGCCGGTGAAGAGGTTGCGGCGCTCGGCGGCGAGGGCGCCGACCGTGAGCCCGTCGGCGTCGGGCGGGAGCGACTTGAAGCGGTGGTCGACGCGCTCGGCGGCGAGTTCACCAAGCGTGTGGGGAGCTTTCGCGACGTTCTCGTCGGCGGCCATGGACCCTCCTCGAAATCTGTTCGTTGCACCATATGCAACACCCATTGCGCATATCGCTTGACGCTATCTAACATCCGAGCCGATGCCGGGTCAAAGATGAGAGCCGGTGCGGAGCGCTGACCAGCGAGGAGCCCGAGTGTCCGGACCCGCAGCCGCGAAACGTGGAGCCACCACCGCCGATGTCGTCTGCCTCGGTGAGTCCATGGTGACGTTCCTGCCCTCGCAGCCCGGCCGCCTCGCCGACGTCCCGTCCTTCGGCCGCGCGATCGGGGGTGCCGAGTCCAACGTCGCCTGCGCGCTCGCGGCGGCGGGACACCGCGCGAAGTGGGTCGGCCGGGTTGGTGCGGATGGGTTCGGCGACCATCTCGTCGACGCGATCGCGGCCTACGGGGTCGACACCTCGGCGGTCCGGCGCGATTCCGACCGCCCCACCGGCATCTACTTCCGTACGGCGGCGGACCGGGCGACGGGCACCCATGAAGTCGCGTACTACCGGGCCGGGTCGGCGGCCTCCGCGATGTCCCCGGCGAACGTTCCCTACGCGGACCTGTTCGACGCGCGCATCCTGCACCTGACCGGTATCACGGCGGCTCTCTCCGCGGACTGCCTGTCCCTGCTGCGCTCCCTCACCGAGCCCCGCCCGGGCCGCCCGCTGATCTCCTTCGACGTGAACCACCGCCCGCACCTGTGGCGCGCGGGCGACGAGGGACCGGGCGTGCTGCTCGACCTCGCGCGCCGCGCCGATCTCGTCTTCGTCGGTGAGGACGAGGCGGCGGAGGCCTGGGGGCTGCGGGGCGCCGATGCCATCCGTGCGGCGCTGCCGGAGCCGGCGGTGCTCGTGGTCAAGCGGGCGCCGGAGGGGGCGACGGTCTTCTCGGGGCGCCACCCCGAAGCCCGCTCATCGGTCGCCGGAGGGGCTGATTCCGCCGTCACCACTGTCCCCGCTCTCCATGTGGACGTCGTCGCCGCCGTCGGGGCGGGTGATGCCTTCGCCGCCGGTTTCCTCTCCGCCACCCTCCGCGAGCTCTCCGTCCGCGACCGCGTCCGCCACGGCCACCTCATGGCCGCCGCCGTCCTCACCGCCCCCGGTGACGTCACCGACCCGCCGGCCCGCGCCTACGCCGACGAACTCGTCGCCCTCGACGACGCCGCCTGGGGGAGACTTCGTCTCGGTCCCGGCTGGACGGCAGCCGGCCGCGCCGGCATCGACCGGAGCCCGGCCCCGCAGGAGGTACACCCGGCATGAGCCAGACCGTCGACCGCGCACTGAGCATCCTCCCGCTCCTCGCCGAGGGCCCCGCCGACCTCGGCCAGGTCGCCGACCGCCTCGGCGTCCACAAGTCCACCGCGCTCCGCCTGCTCCGTACGCTGCACGAACACGGTCTCGTCTACCGCCAGCAGGACCAGCGCTACCGCCTCGGAGCCCGTCTCTTCGCCCTTGCGCAGGAGGCCGTCGAGAACCTCGACGTACGCGAGATCGCCCACCCCCACCTCGTCGAACTCAACGCGCAGTGCGGGCACACCGTCCATCTCGCGGTGTACGAGGAGGGGGAAGTCGTCTACATCGACAAGGTCGAGAGCCGCTACCCGGTCCGGATGTACTCGCGGATCGGCAAGCCCGTCGCGATCACCGTCGCCGCCGTCGCCAAGCTGCTGCTCGCGGATCTGTCCGAGCCCGAACGGCGGGCGATCGCCGAGAAGCTCGACTACCCCACGTACACGTCCCGTTCGGTCCCGAACGCCGGCGCCTTCCTCAAGGAACTCGCCGCCGTCCGCGAACAGGGCTGGGCCACCGACCTCGGCGGCCACGAGGAATCCATCAACTGCATCGGCGCCCCGGTCCGCGGCGCGCACGGCCGTGTCGTCGCCGCCATGTCGGTCTCCGCACCCAATGTGGTGGTCACGGCCGAGGGACTCCTCACCCTGCTCCCGCTGGTGCGCCGCACCGCCGACACCATCAGCCGGGAGTGCTCCGGCACCCCCAACCCGAGAAAGCCTGAACCGCGATGACCGAGAAGACCGCCCTCACCCCCAGCACCCACACCACGCCGCCCGCCAAGTTCTCGCACGGCGTGAAGAAGGGGAACATCCTCCAGGTCGCCGGCCAGGTCGGCTTCCTGCCCGCCGACCGCAATGGGACTGGCCGGGCCCCCACCTTGGCCGGCCCGACGCTGCGCGAGCAGACCCTCCAGACGTTCGCCAACGTCAAGGCGATCCTGGAGGAGGGCGGCGCGAGCTGGGACGACGTGATGATGATGCGCGTCTACCTCACGGACGTGGACCACTTCGCGGAGATGAACGAGATCTACAACAGCTACTTCGGCGAGCAGAACCTCAAGGAGGCCCCTGCCGCCCGTACGACGGTGTACGTCGGCCTCCCCAAGGGCCTGCTGATCGAGATCGACGCGCTCGCCGTCCTCGGCTGAACGATCCCCGGCCGATCCGCTTGCCTCACCGCACCACCACGCCACAGAGCACGGGGCTCCGCATCGAGGGGGGCGCCGTGCCTCGCAGTGGTCAGATGATCATGACCGGGACGTCGTAGTGGGGGATCCACTTGTCGCGGGTGACGATCGTCATTCCCTCGGTCTGGGCCTGTGCGACCAGTATCCGGTCGAAAGGATCGCGGTGATGGGCGGGCAGCCTGCTCGCCCGCACGCCGTGTCCTGCGGTGATCGGCAGCGAGGTGAACTGGCTGTCCCGGACCCGTTCCGCCAGGTCCTTCGGCCCTTCCAGCTTGCCGAGTGACTGCTTGATCGCGATCTCCCAGGCAGAGGCCGCGCTGATGTACACGGAGGGTTCCGTGTCGAGCAGGTCAGGGTGGCCACCGCTGGGCGATAAGCTGGTCCAGACCAATCGAGTTGTCAAGACCTCTGACGACGGCGGCTGCGATCGGCGGGCTCGGCGGCAGCGGCGGGCGCGACGGAACGGCGAGGTCCAGTGGTCCGGACCGCTGTCGGCCGAAGTCGCCTGGAGGCAACCTCCGTTGACACTTTTCGGTGATCTTTTCGCGCGGTTCGAGCTCTCTCGCGGGTGGGCGGGCCGAGAGCGCCGGACAGTGACCGAGCCCCGCCTCCGGAGCCTGCCGTCGATCCGCAGGGATCCATTCTGACGTGCGCAAACGAATTCTGAACATGAGAAATCGGAACGCAGTCCGGTAACCCTCCGCAGTGGTACGGAAATTAACGAGTCTCGGTTTCGTCCGATTTCGCACCGGTGCGATGCGCGCGAGTCGCCCCCGCACCGCGCGCACCTTGTCGTACTGGCTTCCGAAAGGTGTTCACTGGCCAGTAGGACGTGGATAAAGTGCTGACGCAGAAGCACGGAGCAGGAGCGATTGCGGCCGTTGTCGTCACGACACCGGCCGGAGCCGAACGGGGAACCAGCGTGCCGACCGCAATAACAGTGACCAGTGCTGATCTCGTGCTGCCGCCGACCGACCAGCAGACACCGACAGCCGCTTTACTCCGGGCTCCGGAAGACCAGACCATGGACCAGGCGATCGGCGACATGCATGTGCTGCTGGAGCAGCACGGGTATGTCGTCGCCATCTACGGGGCCAACTTGCCGATCGCCCATGAGCGCAGGATGCACTCCGTCAGATCGGTCCTGGAAAGTGACCGGATCGCCCTGCTCAAGGTGGATCTGCCGCCGTTGGGCATCGCCGTACTGGTGCGTCAGTTGCGTCAGTTGTCGATCTGCGACTTCAGCCCGGGAGTGGTGGCGTCCGCGGCCCGCCTGCTGCCCCACTACATCCATGCCGGCGCCGTGCTGAACTCCGTCACCAAACTGGACCGGGTTCCGGTCAGCCTGAAGACGCACGCCAAGTCCTGGGTCCCGGGCTCCCAGTTCGCCGTCCTCGCGGGCCCGAACCCACAGCTCATCAAGGTCGGCCCGACCGTCAAACCTCTGGACGGCCCCGAGTTCGCCACGGATCTGCTGGTCGCCAAGGGGCAGTCGCAGTCCGAATGGGTGCAGCAGACCTTGGCCCCTGCATGGAAGGTCCAGGCCATTCACGAAGCCGCCCTGCCTTCCGATTCCTCCGGCTGGTGGGGAACCGGAAAGCTGGTGGAATTTGCCGCTTACCTTCCGGACATCTCCGTGCTGTACCAACTCGTCGCATCGGTAAGGCGGGAGATCTGCCACTGGTGCGGAATGGAGCTCATCGGGGACCGTTGCGGATTCTGTACGTCACCGCTTCACGCTCCCGAGAACCGAATGCCTTCCAGTGGTGTCCTCAGTCAGGGGGCGCCCGCACCACCGGGCTCCTAGCGCCCCCGGATTCCTCCACAGCCGCATATATGCACGTACCGCTCCCCGGCCACCGTTCTCCTGCGCCCTGCTCCCTGTCATAGACCACCGCTCCTGCTCCCCGCTCCCTGTCATATGCCGTCCCCGTCACGCTGAAAACAAGGCCCATAGACAGGTCTACGCGCAGATACAGACGCAGATTCGGACATAAACCGAGTCACCGCACATCCCTCTGTCCGCTGCCCCACGCTTCCGATACGAACGAGGTTGTCCGGCCCATGAACTCCCGCCAGCGCCGCGGCGTGATACTCCTGCTCCTGTCGGTCCTGTGCGCCTTCGGCGCCTTCGCCGGGGTGCTCTCGGTGATCAGCGACGTCAACTCGAAGGTCGGACCCGAGGTCTCCGCCTACCAGGTGAAGTCCAACGTCGCCCCCTACACGGCGCTGTCCGCCGGGCAGTTCAAAAAGATCACGATGCCGAAGCGCTGGCTCTCGACCAACGCCGTGACCGACCTCGCCGAAATCAACGGCAAGATAGCCGTCACCCAGCTGCGCGAGGGCTCGCTGCTCCAGTCGGACATGATGCAGAAGCGTCCCGAACTGCAGCCCGGTGAGCAGGAGATCGCCATCATGATCGACGCCGCGACCGGTGTCGCAGGCAAGATCACCCCTGGTGCGACGGTCAACGTCTATGCCACCTTCGCCGGGGAACGGGACGGCGCGAAGTCCACGTCGAAGGTCATCGTCTCCAACGCCAAGGTCCTCGACGTCGGCAAGCTGACCGCCCTGGAGCCGAACCGCGACGGCAAGTCGAACATGGGCACCGAGGCCGTCCCGATCACCTTCGCGCTCAACACGCTCGACACTCAGCGCATCGCCTATGCCGAGTCCTTCGCGGAGCACGTACGCCTCGCGCTCGTCGCCTCCGGCAGCGACAGCACCATCCGCCCGGGCGACCGCACCTACACGCTCGACAAGGACAAGTGAGGATCGAATGACCACGAGGATCCTCCCGGCAGTCGGCGACGCCGACGCGGCCAGGTCCGTCACCACCCTGCTCAGCCAGCTCCCCGACGCCGAGCCAGGGGCTCCTGTCGGCGACTCGACGCAGCTGATCGACACCCTCGCCCGGCTCGCGGGCGAGTCCATCGACGAACTGCCCGAGGTCGTGCTGGTCCATGAGCGGATCGGCCCGGTGCCGGCTCTGGAACTGATCCGGGAGGTCTCGCTGCGCTTCCCCGCCATCGGGGTTGTGCTGATCACCGCCGACGCCAGCCCCGGCCTGTTCGCCGCGGCCATGGAGTCCGGCGCCCGCGGCCTGGTCACCCTGCCGCTGAGTTACGAGGAACTGGTCAACCGGGTCCAGTCCGCCGCCCAGTGGTCGGTCGGAGTACGCCGCCACCTGGGCAGCGGAGGTGATGTCTTCACCGGTCCCGGCGGCACGGTCGTCACGGTCAGCGGCGCCAAGGGCGGTGTGGGCGCCACCGTCACCGCGGTCCAGCTCGCCCTGGCCTCCCAGGCGTCGGGCCGTACGGTCGCTCTCGTCGACCTGGACCTCCAGGCCGGTGACATCGCCTCGTACCTCGATGTGCAGTTCCGGCGCTCCGTCGTCGACCTGGCGGCGATCACCGACATCTCTCCCCGCGTCCTGTCCGACGCCGTGTTCAGCCACAGCTCCGGCCTCGCCCTGCTGCTGGCGCCCGGCGAGGGCGAACGCGGCGAGGAGGTCAGCGACCGGTCGGCCCGCCAGATCGTCAGCGCCCTGCGGTCGCGGTACGAGGTCGTGGTCATCGACTGCGGCAGCCAGCTCCAGGGCGCGAGCGCGGCGGCCATCGAAATGGCGGACACGGCGCTGCTGGTCACCACCCCGGACGTGATCGCGGTGCGCGGCGCGAAGCGCACCGTACGGATGTGGGAACGGCTGCAGATCCGCAAGGCGGAGGAGACGCTCACCCTCGTCAACCGGTTCATCCGCAACACAGAGATCCAGCCCCCGCTGATCGAGAAGATCACCGGGACCCGGATGGCGAACACGGCCGTCCCCGCGAACTTCAAGGAGCTCCAGGGCGCCGTCGACGCGGGGCGGATGCATGAACTCGATGCCAAGAGCACGGTGAAGCAGGCGCTGTGGGGCCTGGCCGGAGAGCTGGGGATCGTGAAGGTCCCCGAAAACGCGGACAAGCGAGGCAAGTTCAAGAACGACCGAGGCTCGATCGGACGCCCGCGCAGACGGCGCGACGGTGACACCGGGGGCCGTGCGACGACCGAGGAGGCACGTTGAGCCATGGCGACCACCGATATGAACGGCCCCGGCATACGGGAGACGCGGGAGGTACGGGGAGGGCGTTACGACGCCTCTGTCCGCGAGGGGATCAGCGGTAGGCGCGAGCGTGATCGCGGCCAGACCGCGATCGAGTTCCTGGGCGTGACGCCGCTGATCATCCTGCTGATGCTCGCGCTGTGGCAATGTGCGTTGATCGGGTACACGTTCAGTCTGGCGGGGAACGCGGCGGACGAGGCAGCCCACGTCGGCGCCATCGCGGAGTACAGGCCGGCACAGGCCTGCAAGCGCGCTGCCAGGGAGGACCTGCCGAGCGCCTGGCGGGGAGCGGCGCACACGAACTGCACTTCGACGCCCGCGCTCTACAAGGCCAGCGTCACGCTGAAGGTGCCGGTTCTGGTCCCGGGCGTACTCAACTGGCCGATGAACATCACCGGCGAGGCTTCGTCGCCGACGGAGGGCTGACCGATGAGCCAGCGCACACACACGCACGTCACACCGCGCCGCGACCGCGGCCAGGTCGCCATCGAGTACATGGGCTTTATCCCGCTGCTGCTCTTGGTGGGACTCCTGGCCATTCAGCTGGGCGTGGCCGCGTACACCGCCAACCAGGCCGGCACCGGCGCCCGGGCAGCGGCCCGTACGGCCAGCCATGACATGCCGCCCGTCCCGCCCGACGAGGCGGGCCGGGAGGCGATGAGCGATTGGCTCGCCGACGATTCGCTGTTCATCCCGCGTTACAGCTTCGACGAGGTGACCTACACAGCCCGCGTCAAGATCCCCTCCGTCGTTCCGGGCATCGATGACTGGGGCTGGGCCAAGCGAAGCTCCACCATGCCTCGCGAGTGACGAGGTTCGCGCCGCACGGCTGAGGCCCCATCAGTAAGCCAGAACGAGGAGTTACGGACATGAGTCTGCGGGCACGCGTCACTGCCCCCGACAAGCAGAGCGGGGCGCGGGAGGACGGCCATATGGTCGCCACCTACCGCGCCAAGCTGCTCGAAGAGATCGACCTGGCGGAGATGTCCTCGCTCGCCGCGGCCGATCGGCGGGCCCGGCTGGAGCGCGTCCTCAGCCACATCATCAGCCGTGAGGGACCGGTCCTCTCGACCGTCGAACGCACCCAGCTGATCCGCCGGGTCGTCGACGAGGCCCTCGGCCTCGGCATCCTGGAACCGCTCCTCGAAGACGCGTCCATCACGGAAATCATGGTGAACGGCCCTGACCAGATCTTCGTCGAGCGCAGCGGCAAGGTCGAGCAGCTCCCGATGCGCTTCGGTTCGCACGAGCAGCTGATGCAGACCATCGAGCGCATCGTGTCGACCGTCAACCGCCGGGTGGACGAGTCGAATCCGATGGTCGACGCCCGCCTGCCCAGCGGTGAGCGTGTCAACGTGATCATTCCGCCGCTCTCGTTGACGGGTGCGACGCTTACCATCCGACGGTTCCCGAGGGCGTTCACGCTCCAGGAGATGATCAACATCGGCTCGCTCGACGAGCAGATGCTGATCCTGCTCTCCGGGCTCGTCCAGGCCAAGCTCAACGTCATCGTCTCCGGCGCCACCGGCACGGGCAAGACGACCCTGCTCAACGCGCTCTCCGGGCTCATCCCGAACAGCGAGCGCATCGTCACTATCGAGGACTCCGCCGAGCTCCAGCTCCAGCAGAGCCATGTGATCCGGCTCGAGTCCCGTCCGGCGAACGTCGAGGGGAAGGGCCAGATCACCATCCGTGACCTGGTCCGCAACTCCCTGCGTATGCGTCCCGACCGGATCGTCGTCGGTGAGGTCCGTGGCGGCGAATCGCTCGACATGCTCCAGGCGATGTCCACTGGTCATGACGGTTCGCTCGCCACCGTCCACGCCAACAACGCCGAGGACGCGCTCATGCGTCTGCAGACCCTGGCGTCGATGTCCGAGATCAAGATCCCGTTCGAGGCACTGCACGACCAGATCAACAGCGCCGTCGATGTCATCGTCCAGCTCACCCGGCACGCCGACGGCTCCCGTAAGGTCACCGAGATCGCCGTTCTCGACTCGCACGGCCGCGATCCCTACCGCATCGTGACCGTCGCCCGGTTCAACGCCCAGCCGATGGCCGCCGACGGGCGGATCTACGGCGAGTTCCAGTACCTCCCGATCCCGCGCAAGATCGCCGACCGTCTCTACATGGCCAGCCAGCCCATCCCGCAGGCCTTCGGAGTCGCCGCGTCCGCCGAACAGCTCGCCACCCGAGAGGCCAACTAGGTACCTGTGCCATGACAAATCTTCCTCTTCTCACGATCGGCGTCACGCTGCTCTGCGGCATGACGGGCGTCATGGGCCTGCACGCCTATTCCGGCGGGAAGGCCGACCAGGAAGCGCTGGTCGACCGGCTGTCGCACACCGGCCAGATCCCCGAGGCGGGGCGCCACCGCCGCTTCCGGGGCATCGACCGCAGGCTGCGCAAGACCGGTCTGGGCCGCAAGCTCGAACTGAAGCTGGCGGCCACCGGTCTCGAGATCACGCCCGGCGAGTTTTTCGTCTACGCGCTGGCTGCCATGGCCGGACTGTGGATGATCGCCTCGTCGATGCTCGCCAGCTTCTTCGGCCCGGTCGCCGCCCTCATCGGCCTCTGGGGCACCAACGCTTTCTTGAACTGGCAGCGGACCAAGCGCACGGAACGCTTCATCAACCAGCTCCCCGAACTCGCCCGCATCCTCGCCAACGCCACTCAGGCCGGACTCGCGCTCCGTACGTCCATCGGCATGGCGGCGGACGAGATGGAGGACCCGGCGGGTGAGGAACTGGCCCGGGTCGCCCGCCGCCTCGCCGTCGGCGAATCGCTCGACGACGCGATGACAGAACTGACCGACCGGCTGCCGTCGCGTGAGCTGGTCGTCCTGGTGACCACCCTCGTTCTGTCCAACCGGGCCGGCGGTACGGTCGTCAGCTCACTGCGCAACCTTACGGAGACGCTGGAGGAGCGCAAGGAGACCCGGCGCGAGGTCAAGACCCAGCTGTCGCAGGTGACGGTCACGGCGTACGCGGTCCCCGCCTTCGGTATCGCCGCCATGCTCCTGATGAACGCGGTGATGCCGGGCGCACTCGACCGGATGACCGGCGCCCTCATCGGTCAGGTCGCCGTGATCGCTGCCCTCGTTTTGTACGCGATCGGATTCATTGTGATCCGCCGCATGTCCCGTATCGACGTCTGAGAGGAGCTGACATGGACCTGTTGCTTGCACTCGCCGTAGGTCTTGCGGTGTTCGGAGCCATCGCCGGCATCCGTATGTACCGGGCCGATGCCAAACTCCCCGGCGACCTCGCCGTCGCCCTGGAGGTCGGGGCCACCCGCACCAGTGCGGTGGGTTCCGGTATCGACCGTCTGGGCATGCGCTGGGCCCCCATGGTGCTCAGGATGATGGGCCCCAAGGCCGTCAACAAGAAGCGCCGCCAGATCGACATGGCGGGCAACCCCGGCGGTCTGACCATCGACCGCTACGCCGCCCGCCGCTTCGTCTACGGCGCACTCGGTCTGCTCGGGGCCTTCACGATGATCCTGCGCGGCCAGATCTTCCTCTCTCTTCTTCTGATCGCCTTCGGTCTGTTCTGGGTCGAGGTCGGCATCTGGTCGGCGGTCCGGATCCGCAAGGACCACATCGAGCGCACGCTCCCCGACTTCCTCGACGTCCTGGCCGTCGTCGTCTCCGCGGGTCTCGGATTCCGGCAGGCTCTGGGGCGCGTCGCCGACAAGTACGAGGGCCCGTGGGCCGACGAACTTCGCATCACCCTGCGCCAGATGGACATGGGGGTCAGCCGCCGCGAGGCCTTCGAGGAGCTGCGCAAGCGCAACGACTCGGAACAGGTGGCGATGTTTGTGACCACGCTCCAGCAGGGCGAGGAGCTGGGGGCCCCGATCGTCGACACGCTGATCCAGATTGCCAACGACATGCGGCGTACGGATGCCCAGAACGCCCGCCGGAAGGCCGCCAGGGCCGTCCCGAAGGCTACCTTCGCGGTCACGACCTTCCTGCTCCCGGGAACCCTGATCCTGCTGACGGTGGGCTTCGTCTACGGAGCCAACATCGACTTCGGCAACCTCTTGGGCGGATGACATGCAGGGCGAGGATCTGGAACACGAGGAACAGGGGGAGGTGACAGGCTCATGTCGTTCCCGCTCGGCAGCCCACAGGCCGGATTGAATGCGCAAGTGAGTCAGGCGATCGCCGATCCCGGCGCGCGTCCGGCGTTCGCGATTCAGCTCAACGCTCTCCAGGCCATGTGCCGTCAGGTCTTCGGGTTCCGGCTCGCGATGATCGCCATGGCCACTCCGTTCGCGCTCGATCACACGGCACCGGGCCTAGCCACCTGGCTGATCGGTGCGGCCATCCTCGTCACCTTCATGGGCTCGTACGTCCTCTTCCGGGACTGGGAACGCTTCGGCCCCGTCCTCCTGCGTCACCCCTGGCTGCTCGGCATCGACGCGCTGTTCGGAGCCCTGCTGCTGGTCACCGCCACGCCCGAGTCCACCCTCGCGTACGTCACCGTGTGCACCCCGCTGCTGGCCGGACTCGTCTACGGCTGGCGGGGCGCGGCGGTCTTCGCGGCACTCCAGACGGTGATCGTCTTCGGCGTGTACGCCACCGATCCGAAGCTGGAGTCCGCCGACGCGACGGCATTACTCCTCCCCGGCTTCTGCGTGATCGCGGGCGCCGTCGGGGTCACCCTGCGCAATCTGCTCCTGCGCTTCGGCACGGCCAGCCAGGCGCTCACCGAGACCAGGGCGCGGCTTGCGGTGAACGAGGCGGTGGAGGGCGAGCGCACCCGGCTCGCCCGGGAGATGCACGACTCGGTGGCCAAGACCCTGCATGGTCTGGCGCTGGCCGCCGACGGTCTGGCCGGCTCCTCCGACCGGATGGATCCGCTCACCGTCAAGCACCAGGCCGAACTGGTCGCCCGCTCCGCCCGCCGGGCGGCGGCGGAGTCGCGGGAACTCCTCTCCGACCTGCGCCGCGAGTCCGGACTCGACGGAGGAGTGGACGTCGTCAGCGAGCTCCGCGCCCGCGCCGATGACTTCACCCGCCGCCACGGACTCACGGCCACCTTCCGAATGCTCAACGAGGCCCCGGTCCCGTCCGTGCCGCAGGTGGTCGCCCGCCAGCTGCTCACGGTCGCCTCCGAAGCGATGGAGAACGCCCATCGTCATGCCCACCCCACCTATCTCGTCGTGCTCGCAGGCGTGAAGGGCGATGTCCTGCGCGTCAGCGTGTACGACGACGGGCGCGGCCTGCCCCCGGGCACGACGCTCGACGACCTCAGGCGCGCCGGTCACTTCGGCCTCGTCGGCATGGTCGAACGCGCCGCGTCCATCGGTGCCCGTATCCGCATCGGCAAGGGCAAGGCGGCCAAGGGCACCGAAGTACGCCTGGAACTTCCGGTGGCCGCTCTCGTCGCCGGTTCGGAAACACAGCAAGTGAACTGACCCGCTCCACCCCACCCCCACCCCCCATAGATCCTGAGAGGAGGTCGCAGAATGCCGGACGATGTCTCCCGCGCTTCGGGCCAGAACTGGGCGGCACAGAACCACACGTCCCAGCACACGTCCTCGCACCTCACCCCGCTCAATTCGGAGCTCAGCTCCTCCGGGTTCCCCATCCCCCAGCAGCCCGCGGCATCCGAGGTCACACCTCCCTTCCCCGCAGCCCCGCCCCTGGCACTCCCCAGCCCCCTGCGGGTCGTCGTCGCCGACGACAACCCCGTGGTCCGGGCCGGCCTGGGCGTCCTGCTCTCCGGCCGCGAGGACATCGACGTCGTGGCGGAGGCCGCGGACGGTCGCCAGGCCTACGACATGGCCGTGCAGCACCGCCCGGACGTCGTCCTGCTCGACGTCCGCATGCCGGGCGTCGACGGCATCTCGGCGCTGCCCCACCTCGTGCGGGTCGCCCCGGTCATGATGCTGACCTACAGCCGCGAGAGCGAGATCGTCCACGAGGCGCTGCGCCTGGGCGCGGGTGGCTATCTGGTGCACGGCGAGTTCACGGCGGACCAACTGGTGCAGGCGGTACGGGACACCAAGAACGGCCGCGCCCACTTCACCGCGACCGCGGCGAACGCGCTCCTGGCCCATATGCGGCAGGGAACAGGACCGCAGGGGCAACCTCTTCCGGAGGGGCTGGGAACGGCGCTGACCATGGGCGTTCCCCAGCCGAGGCCCGGATACGAAGGACACCCCGCGGGCGTGACGGGCCAGAACCGTGCGCATGCACATGGCTCCGGTCCCGAAATGGTTCCACCTGCGCCGCAACCGGGCCGATCCGCTCAAGGTCTTTCGCATTTGCAATCACGTGTGGCACAGTCTTCACTGACCGGGACGCCGGGATTGGCACCCAACAGGCAGCAGTACGGGCTAAGTTCGCGGGAGGCGGAGGTCATGGAGCTGATCGCGTCCGGCATGAGCAATCAGCAGATCGCCGCCACCTGCTTCATCAGCGAGAAGACGGTCAAGAACCACATCAACCGCATCTTCACCAAGCTCCACAGTGGCAGTCGCAGCGAGGCGATCGCCCGCTGGCTCGGCACGGCGCCAACGCGGGGGAGTGGTGGTCATGACTGAGCGGGGGATGCGGGCCCAGGACTTGGGCGTCAGGACCCAAGTCGCCCTTTGGGCCTGGGAATGGGCCCTGGGACCCTCTGGTGGGCAGGGTGTTCCGCCATATGTTTCTCATGTCGCAAACGGCACCGGCCAGGAGGAAGCCGGTAACGGGAGCGACAGCAAAGAAACGTGTGAGTCGGCCAGCTGCCGGCCAGCCGGACCTAGAGGGGAACACCATGTCGGACATCACCCTGAAGACTGCAATCCGTGTCAACGGCTGGGCCAACACCGCCGTTCGCAGCATTCAGAAGCGTTACGAGAACAAGGACCGCGGCCAGACGGCCTTCGAGTACCTGGGCATCATCCTGGTGGTCGTGGCGATCATCGGCGCGATCATGGCGACGGGTATCGGTGGCAAGATCAGCACGAAGATCGGGGACCTGGTGGACCAGATCAAGGCTGGCGGCTCGTGATCGCGAAATCTCGCGGCGATGTAGGGCAGGCCTTCCCCATCTATGTAGTGATGGTGGCGGGCCTGCTCTTCCTCGCGTTCTGCTTCTTTACTGTCGGCAGGGCTGCGGCCCTGCGCAATGGAGCCCAGGGCGCAGCGGACGCTGCCGCACTGGCTGCCGCTCAGAGCGCTCGTGAGGAAATGGAGGCTCCGTTCCTCGCGTCGCTCCCCGAGCGCATGCTCGACCTATTTCTGAACGGCTATCAGTTCCCACCGGGGATGCCCTGCGCTGAGGCTCAACGACTCGCCTCAGCCAACGAGGCGGACGTTGAACACTGCGAGCCAAAATATGGTGGCTATCGCGACCAGATCACGGTTGAGGTCGAGACCCGTAAACCGGTGGGGTCGCCGGTGATTCGCGGCATGGACCACAAGTTCGCGAAGTCTCACGCCACGGCAATAGTCGAATTCCGATGCTCTTGGAAGTCTGCGGACCTCAACGAGGACAGTGTCGAGGACGTGTACTTCTTCACGTGCAAGGACGGCGGGATGGTCGAGATCAGGCCGAGCAGTCCCCCGCCCTGGTCCGAGGTAAGCAAGATTCTCTTCGACGTGCACTTGGTCGACGACTGACAGCGAACGACGAGTAAAGGAATCAGCACTCATGAGCATTCGGCGTACTGCGAGGACCCGAAGGGTGGTGACCGCTGTCTCGATGACGGCGGCACTGGCCCTCGCCGTCACTGCTTGCGGCAGTGATGACGGCGGAAAGACGAAGGACCCTGGTTCTTCGTCGTCATCCTCCGCACCCTCCAAGCCCTCCGATGGGGACAAGGGTGCGCAGGAAGATACTGCCGCTGGGGACAAGGTAGACCCGAATGTGAAACTCGCCGAGGTCAGAGGCGAAAAGGGCATGTTGCTGGTCATCAACGAGGTGAAGCGGGACTCCGGCGGATTCGTGACCGTTCAAGGCGAATTGAAGAATCAAGGTGACGCCGCAGTCAATCCCTCAGTGTGGTCAGGTAGCGAGAGCGTTATCGTCAGCAAGAATCTCAACTCTGTCGGTGGTGCGATGCTGGTGGACAAGGCCGGTAAGAAGCGCTATTACATCCTTCGCGATACGGATGGCCGGTGCCTCTGCACGGTCGGGATGACAGCGGTTCAGCCTGGAAGTTCCCTTCCGGTATTCATGCAGTTCCCGGCGCCGCCCAGCACAACGACCGAAGTCGACTTCAGTCTGCCGACGTTTGCCACCACCTCATTGAAGATTTCTGGGTGACGGCCGACATGACATACACCCGTACCAGGCGTAGGCCAGCGCATGCGGCAGGCATGGCTATTGCCGCGGCCGTACTGATGGCCGGTACGTCCGTCTTCGGTGCTTCGGCTGCTCAGGCCGACAACGGCCCTAGCGTGCCGCCGGGAACTGAGGTGTCCGCGACGCCCCCGGTCGAGGTCGACAGTAACGACCCCGACCTCAAAATGCCCGAGGGCGGCACGCTCGCTCCGGCCAAGGTCCTCGACATCATCCAGGTCGTCGAGGACCAGGGCGGCGAGGAGCGCCGCGAGGACAGCAACGCCAGCATCAAGTTCGCACTTCAGGCGGAGGTCCTCTTCGGCAAGGACAGTGCGAAGCTCAGCGCCGCGGCCAAGTCCCGTATCGCAGCGGTCGCAGCCGAGATCAAGAAGCAGAACGCGACCAAGGTGCGCGTCTTCGGCTTCACCGACAATCTCGGGTCCTCCGCACACGGCGACGTGCTGTCCAAGCAGCGTGCCGATGCGGTGCACGGCGTGCTGGTCCAGTCGCTCGGATCGACGATCACCTTCGAGATCCGTGGTTACGGCGAGCAGTATCCGATCGCCGACAACAGCACGGAAGAGGGCCGGAAGAAGAACCGGCGCGTGGAGGTCTCCTTCCCGCGCGGCAGCGCTTCCTGACCCATCCGCGCAGGCAAAGGGCCCGGCTCCGCGACCACGTCGCGGAGCCGGGCCCTGCGGCGTTACAGGAGGTGGTCGGCGGCGCCGGCCTTGATGTCGCGGATCATCTGCTGAAGCGCCTCGCGGCTGTCGGTGAGGTACTGGGCTTCCGCGCCGGCGACAGTGATGTAGCTGTTGCCCTGATCGTCCGTCCCGAGCCGGTAGCAGCTGGCTCCCTCACCGCAGAACGGTTCTTCCCAGTTGACGTCAGACATCGGTCGTCCCCTCAGAGTTGGCGTGCGATGGTGTGGATGAAATCCCACGACTCGCTCGGTGGCAGGGCGATCCCTTCCATCCAGTCCAGGTGGGCCCGGTACTTCGCCAGCTGCGTAGGGAGTGTGCCTCCAACTCGGCGATATCAAGAAGTCCTTGGGGAAGTGTGCCACGGCACTTCTCCCACCACCCGCGGCTGTACTTATCGTCCGTGCATTCGCAGTTACAGGCCAGCGTGCGCAGGCGGTCGGGACTGATGGGGCGTGCTCCGGACTCGATGTTCGAGATCTTCCCGCGGTCCATGCCGAGCAAGCCGGCCGCGAACTCGGCTGATGCATCGGCTGCCGTGCGCATTCTCCGCAGTTCGGCCCCAAGCCGCTTCTGGCGCTGGAGGGCTGTGTGCTGCTGGTGGTCGCGTACTGGCGCACGAACCTGACTATGCGCCAACTGGTCCCGTTGTTCGGGGTGTCGAAGTCGGCAGGGCGGCCGGGTCGTCGGCCACGGGCCGGGACGTACGGCCCAGCCGCGCGTTGCGCTTCCACCGCCGTCCGCCGCCGCGGGTCAGCGGCTGGGCCAGCGGTCCGCGGCCCCCGGGCAGCACCAGCAGCAACTGTGTCCCGACCCGCCCGGGGAAGACGCGATCGGGAGCTGGATCCAGATCCTCGCGCCCGGCGGTTGCTCCCGCTCGGCCTGGGCACCGGCCGGACCCGGTCGCCCTGCCCCGCGGGCCCCGACCGTCCGACGGCACGGTGCCGTCAGCAGCCCGCTCTGACGCCTCCGTCTGGCGGTGACCCTGGACTGGCCGGCGCCGCGGACGGTGGGCGACCGCGGCCGCGTGCAGCAGCGCCTTCATGGGGATGCACCCGCTCCGGCGCCTTACGCTGTGGTACTTCGCCGGGGCGCCGGGTACCGGAGGTCAGCCGCTTGGCGAAGGAATCCCTCAGGACTTGAGGAGAGAGTCGGTGAGCCGACGCCAGTGGGTGTTCATCATTTCCGCGAGTTGGTCCGGATCGCCCGCACGGGCGGCCTGGACGATCTTCCGGTGCTCGGCGACGGCCTCGGCGAGGGTGTCGGAGTTGTGCGTGTAGGACTGCGTGATCCGGAGAGTCAGGGGGTGGTCCCATAGACTCTCGATCATCTGCACGAGGACGAAGTTCCCGCACGGCTCGAACAGTGCCATGTGGAAGCGGCGGTTGAGCACGAACTGAGCGTCGCCGTCAGCGGGATCGATCAGCGCCATCTCTTCGACGAGCGCGTTGAGCCGGGCGATCTGTACGGCGGAGTGTTGGCCGGCGGACAGTCGCGCTGCCAGTGCCTCCAGGGGCTGGCGCACCTGGTAGACGTACTGGATGTCCTGCGTGTGCACTTCGTTGACCACATGACCGTGGCCCGGCGTCCAGGTCACCAGACGCTCGTGTGTGAGCCGGTTCAGGGCGTCCCTGACCGGCGTACGGGACACCTGTAGGGCCTCGGCGACCTGCCCTTGGACGAGCTGGGTGTCCGGGGGGAGCCGTTCGTAGATGATCAGGTCCCGCAGGCGCTCGTAGACGCGCACGCTCAGGGGCCGGTTGTCCCTCGGCGTCTTGGGCAGTGGGTCGATCGACTTCATTCGGACGCTCCTCCTCGTCCCAGGAGACTCGCGACGAGCGGCACCCTGGGGCGTTGGTCTGTCGGACCCACCATAGGTCTTCTTCGGATCCCTTGTCGTTGGAGGATCCCGGAGATCCATTGTCAGCATGGTATGCACGGGATACCGTGCATACCCCCTCGGCTTGCGAGGGAAGAGACGGAGGAAGCGCGTGACCACTGTGACGACACTGCTTCGGGGCATCGATCTGGATGCCGAGGGACGTCAGGCCGGTTCGATCGACATCGAGCACTCGGACAACCGGCACGACGACGGCGTGATCCCCGTTCCCGTCGTCACCCTCTCCGGTGGCTCCGGCCCGACCGTGCTGCTCCTGGCCGGCACTCATGGCGACGAGTACGAGGGCCAGGTGCTGCTGCACCGGTTGATGCGTGAGACCGACCCGTCCACCGTCAGCGGACGGCTGATCATCCTTCCCGCCCTGAATCTTCCCGCGGTCCGTGCCGCGACGCGGGTCTCCCCGCTGGACGGCGGCAACCTCAACCGGAGCTACCCCGGTGACGAGCGCGGCGACCCGACGGCGCAGATCGCGCACGCCGTCGTCACCGGCCTGCTCCCTCTCGCCGACCTCGCACTCGACCTGCACTCGGGCGGCGCCAACAGCATCTACCTGCCCTCGACGTTCGTGTATGCGGGACCTGACCCCGAGACGTGGCAGCGGAAGAAGGACGCGGCCGAAGCGTTCGGCATGCCCTGGTCGTTCGTCGTGCCGCCACGGCTTGAGCCGGCATCGTTTTCCGCCGCGGCGGACGAGGCGGGGGTCTTGATGATCTCCACGGAGCTCGGTGGGGGAGGGGGCGTCGACCCCGCCATCGTGCGGGACTCGGCAGCCGGACTGCGCCGCGTCCTGGCCGGTGCCGGAGTACTCCGGGCGCCGGATGGCACGCCGACCGCCCCGCCGACCACCTGGCTGGACCTGGGCCGCGGAGCCGCCGTACGCACCCCCGCTCGCGGCCTGTTCGAACCACTGGTCACCCTCAGTCAGCGAGTCGCCGCAGGCGACCTGCTGGGGTACGTGCACCCGGTGGAGGAGCCTGAGCGGTCCTCGGAACCCGTCGTCGCCCACCGCGACGGCATCGTCGCCGTCCTTCGCCGACCGCCGCTCGTCGACTTCGGTGACAACCTCCTCCACCTCGCCGACCCCGTACCCGAGGGAGGTCCGGCGTGACCGCAGCGCCCGCCATGCAAAAGACAGCCTCCTCGCTACGGAAGGTCACTCCATGCGCGCACCCCGGATCAGCCGCGCGGCAGCGTTGCTGGCATCCCTCCTCCTGACTGCCACCGCCTGTACCACCGCGTCCGAGGAGCGATCCTCCATGAACGACGCGAGCTCATCGGCCGGTCTGACCGCCGGCCCGGTGGACCGCTCCGCCGCGGCGCTCATCCCCAAGAGCGTGAAGTCCAAAGGTGTCATCACCTTCGCCATGGACGCCTCCTACGCACCCTTCGAGTTCTTCGACACGGACAACAAGACCGTCGTCGGCTTCGACGTCGACCTCTCCAAGGCGCTCGCCGCTCGGCTGGGACTCAGGGCCAAGCAGGTCAACGCCGCGTTCGACGGCATCCTGCCAGGACTCCAGGCGCGCAAGTACGACGCCGGAATCTCCGGATTCGCCGTAACACCGGAACGGGAGAAGCAGGTTCAATTTGTCACCTACCTCGCGGGCGGGACCGGACTCGGCGTCAAAGCGGGAAACCCGCATGGCCTTCGGATGGCTCCGAAGGCGTTGTGCGGCCACACCATCGGCGCCCAGAAGGGAACCGTGCAGGGCCTCGAGCAGCTGCCGGAGTTCTCCAAGTCCTGCGTCACCGGCGGCAAGAAGCCCATCGTCATCCAACTGTTCCCCTCACAAAACGAGGCGAACCTTGCGCTGGCCAGCGGCCGCGTCGAGGCGGTCATGGCCGACACCATCTCGACCGCCTACCAGGCGCGACTCTCCGGCGGGCGCCTCCGGCTCGCCCCCGGCCCCGACTACGAACCGACCCCCACCGGGATAGCCGTCCCGCGCGACTCCCACCTGAACCGCGCCCTGTCCGCCGCACTGAAGTCCCTCAAAGCGGACGGAACTTTCGAAAAAATCATGAAGAAGTGGTCCATTCCGCACAGCGCTCTTCCGATCTCCGGGAGCTGACATGCCCCTCCTGCAGTCCACGGCTCACACAATCTCCGCCGAGTTGACCATGGTCCCCAAACGCCATTACGGCCGATGGGCCGCCGCCACTGCCGTCCTTGCCATGGCCGCCGCTCTCGTCACCTCCGTCGCCGGCAACCCTCGCTTCGGCTGGGAGACCGTCAACACCTACCTGAGAGACATCGCCATCGGGCGCGGCTTGCTCGTCACGCTGGAACTCACGGCCGTCTCCATGGCCATCGGCCTCTCCCTCGGCATCGTTCTCGCCGTGATGCGCCTCTCCGTCAATCCGGTGGTACGTGGCGCGGCATTCTCGTACATCACGTTCTTCCGCAGCACGCCGCTCATGGTGCAGTTGCTGTTCTGGTTCAACCTCGCAGCCCTGTATCCGGTGCTCACCTTCGGACTGCCCGGTGTCGCGCTCGACGCCAACCGCCTCATAACCCCGACAGTCGCCGCGATCCTCGGACTGGGTCTCAACGAGGCGGCTTACATGGCGGAGATCGTCCGGGCCGGAATCCTCTCCGTCGAAAACGGACAGCAGGAAGCCGCAGGTGCACTCGGTCTCACCCGGATGCAGACCATGCGGCGGGTGGTGCTTCCGCAGGCGATGCGCGTCATCCTCCCACCCACCGGCAACGAAACCATCGGCATGCTCAAGATGACCGCGCTGGTCAGCGTGCTCGCCGTACCGGACCTGCTCTACTCGGCACAGATCATCTACTCGCGCAACTTCCAGACCGTCCCGCTGCTGATCGTGGCATGCGTGTGGTACTTCGTGGTGACATCCGTCCTCTCCGTTGGGCAGTACTACGTGGAACGCAGGTATGCACGCGGCCACCGCACACTGCCGCCCACGCCTCTCCAGCAGCTGCGCGCGTTCTTCCGGACTCATGCTTCCCCGGCGGCCAAGGAGATCCAGTGACCAGTCACACCACGCCCACCACGGAGCCGCAGCCGATGGTCCAGGCGGAAGCGGTACGCAAGTCCTTCGGTCGCCTGGAAGTCCTCAAGGGAATCGACCTCGACGTGCACGCCGGCGAAGTCGTCTGCCTGATCGGCCCTTCGGGGTCGGGTAAAAGTACATTCCTGCGCTGCATCAACCACCTGGAAACCGTCGATGGCGGCCAACTGCGTGTGGACGGTGCCGTCGTCGGCTACGAACGGCGCGAAAACAAGCTGTACCAGCTCGGAGACCGGGAAATCTGCCGGCGACGCACCCAGGTCGGCATGGTTTTCCAGCACTTCAACCTCTTCCCCCATATGACCGTGCTGGAAAATCTCGTCGAAGCGCCGCGGCGCGCCCTCAGGGAATCCGCTGACACAGCCCGCATACGCGCCCTGAAGCTGCTGGAACAGGTCGGCCTCACGAACAAGCAGGACGCATATCCTCGCCATCTTTCGGGCGGGCAGCAGCAACGGGTGGCCATCGCAAGAGCGCTGTGCATGCGCCCGAAGCTGATGCTGTTCGATGAGCCCACCTCGGCCCTGGACCCGGAACTCGTCGGTGACGTCCTCGCGGTCATGCGCGACTTGGCGACGAGCGGTATGACCATGGTCGTCGTCACCCACGAAATGGGTTTCGCGCGTGAGGTGGCCGACCGGGTGGCGTTCTTCGACGCGGGCCGCATCGTCGAGTGCGGCCCGGCCCGGGAAGTCATCGCCGCCCCGCGACAGGAGCGCACCAAGGCCTTTTTCGCTGCGGTGAAATGATCAGCGCAATGGCTCCCTTTTGTCCAGCTTGAGTTCTGGCCTCGCGCTTTCGTACGCCCAGCAGGACTTGGAGGTTGGCCGTGTGGATGGTTGATCGCTCAGGACCCTAGACAAGCCCTATCATCCCAGGTCACAGGCACTCCTTGCCTTTTGGTCACCCACCGGACGACTCCGCCCGTGAAAGCGCGAGGCCAGAGCCCGGCTTCGCGATCACGTCGCGGAGCCGGGCCCTGCGGCGTTACAGGAGGTGGTCCGCCTTGCCGGCCTTGATGTCGCGGATCATCTGCTGAAGCGCCTCACGGCTGTCGGTGAGGTACTGGTCCTCCCGGCCGACGAGAGCGATGTAGCTGTTGCCCTGTGCATCGGTTCCGATCCGATAGCAGGAGTTCCCCTCGCCGCAGAACGGGTCTTCCCAGTTGACGTCAGACATCGGTCATCCCCTCAGAGTTGGCGTGCCATGGTGTGGATGAAATCCCGCGACTCGCTCGGTGGCAGGGCGATCCCTGCCATCCAGTCCAGGTGGGCCCGGTACTTCGCCAGCTGCGCATCCGAGTAGACGAATACCGGTCCGTGCGAGCTGTCGATCTGTACCGTGTCGAGTTGCGGCACGATCCCCTCCGCATAGAAGACCGTCTGGCCTGCCCCAGGGAATGCCCCC
Organism: Streptomyces sp. NPDC051286; assembly: GCF_044455345.1. Classification (NCBI taxonomy): domain Bacteria; kingdom Bacillati; phylum Actinomycetota; class Actinomycetes; order Kitasatosporales; family Streptomycetaceae; genus Streptomyces; species Streptomyces sp. NPDC051286. The sequence goes on from NZ_JBITER010000007.1 coordinate 183,233, forward strand.
GCTTCGAATGGAATGACCAGCAGCGTCACGTTCGACTGCTCGGACTTCTTCAGCAGGTGATGGAGTTGGGCGCGGGCTACGTCACGGCCGCCGAACTGCATACGAAGCGCCGCCTCGTGGACGATGCCGGTATACGGCGGCGGGGCCTCCCCGTCCAGGACCTCCTGGCGCTCCACCCGGTGAGCGAGCCGGAGCGCGATCTCGCGCTCCGGCAGCTGGGGGATCACTACGCGGAACAATGCCAGGGCGTGGTCCGTAGTCTGAAGGAGGCCCGGGATGTGCATGGAGTAAGCAGCCCGCATGCGTAGGGAGTGTGCCTCCAACTCGGCGATATCAAGGAGTCCTTGGGGTAGCGTGCCACGGTACTTCTCCCACCACCCGCGGCTGCGCGGCTGGGCCATCTCGATGAGCGCATCGATGTACTTGTCGTCCGTGCATTCGCAGTTACAGGCCAGCGTGCGCAAGCGGTCGGGACTGATGGGGCGCGCTCCGGACTCGATGTTCGAGATCTTCCCGCGGTCCATCCCGAGCAAGCCGGCTGCGAACTCGGCTGATACATCGGCCGCCGTGCGCATTCTCCGCAGTTCGGCCCCAAGCCGCTTCTGGCGCTCGGTAGGAGACGTCCTTGCTGCCATGCCGTTCCTTTCCGCGTGCGGTCACGGGCAGTCTGCCGCCTGCGCGTGCGACTCGACCACGAAAGGGTTCATTTCCCACAAGGGAGGGGTTATTTTACCCTCACCCGTCTACAGTCAGTGACGCACTGCTCACGCTGCGATGAGTCGGAAGTGCATCGCGCGGTCCTGCCCGCAACCTCTTGCCCTGGGAGGGGCAGCCCGCGCCAGGGAGACAAGCCACTGCTCACCTCGCAGCGCCGGAGCCATCTGTGCGCATCGACGCGAAAGAGACCGCCAACTCGTCACCCGTACAAGGGGAGTCAGTCATGCAATCTCCGTGCGCCGCGCTCTGCCCGGTAGCGATCGAGGAGCCTTCGCCCGACCCGTACCCGCACTCGCCCCCGTATCCGAAGCGCCGCTCCGAGCAGGGGCTCGCGCTCAGCCTCACTCTTCCCGGTGATCCGCGGAGCGCGGCGATCGGGCGCAACGCGGTCACCGCCTCGCTGCGCGCCTACGGGCTCACTGCCTACATCTGGCCGGCCGCGCTTGTGCTGGGCGAACTGGTCGGTGTCACCTCGGCCATGACCCCGGGCCGGGAGCTCTACGTCTCCGTACGGCACCGGGACAACGCGCTCCGGCTCGTCGTCTGGGACCAGCACCCGCACCACTCCGACCCCGACGTCGTCATGCTCTGCGAGGCGCAGCGCAGACGGGCGCTGTGGCTGCTGGCGGCGGCCGTGGACGACTGGGGCGGGAAGTGGGATGTCAGCGACGCGCTGCCACCGCACGCAGGCATCAAGTCCTGGGTGGTACTGCCGCGCTGACAGGCCCGTTCTGACAGACCTGTTCCGACAGGGCCAGTGCCGCCAGGGCCTCCGGGGCGCCGGACTGACCCCGGACTCCGGGGAAGGCGTTGATGTCCACGATCAGCGGGGCGCCGCCGCCCGTGTCGATGATGTCCACGCCGTAGACGTCCAGTGCGAAGACCTCGCCGACCCGGCGTACCAGGGCGGGCCAGCCGGGCGGCAGATCATCGAGGGCGAGCGGCACTGTGGGGCCCCGCCCCTCGGGCGAGAGCTCGGAACGGCGCAGGGCGGCGAAGAGCTGGTCTCCGATCGCCCACAGTTTGTGGTCCCAGCCGCTGTTCGGTGCGAACTCCTGGACCACGACCGGCTCCTGTAGGTGCGTGCCGGCGAGCTCCCGCAGTTGTGTGTCGCTGTCGAGGCGGGCCACCAGGTCGTGCCTTCGGCTGTGGCGGCTCTTGACCACCATGGGGCCGGGGAGCGGCGGGCCGGATGCCAGCTGAGCGAGTGTGGTGAAGGTGCGGGTGGCCGCGAACGGGAGGCCGGCCCGCCGGGCATGTTCCGCCATCGCTGTGCGGTCCTGGCACAGCGCGGTCGCCGCAGCCGAGTTCACCACGCGGGCGCCGCGCTCCTCCAGGGCGCGGGCGAGAGCCAGGGCACGCGGCGTACGCGACTTCAGCAGGTAGACGCCGGCGAGCGGCTCGGGGACTTCTGCCACCGTTGTCGGGTCCAGCGTCTCCACGTGATGCTCGGGGGTGAGCAGGGCGGCGGTGTCGACGAGCAGCGGATGACCGGGATCGGGCGTGACCAGGACGATTCTCATACGTTCTTGCCCGCCGCCACGGGAACCTGCACGGGGTGGGGGCGGAGTGGCAACGGGGTCCCGCCGGCCGCGTCGCGCTGCTCCGGCGAACGGGCGGAGACCGGCTCGGCCGCGCAGGATGCCTGGCCTGTGCGGGCCAGCCCGAGCACGGCTCGTGCCACCCGCGCCGCCGCGTCGGGGACCTGACGGAAGCTGGGGAAGTCGTTCACATCGACGACCACGGGGCCATCCGGCCCCAGCACTACGTCCACGCCGTACAGGTCGAGGCCGTAGACCACCCCGACCTGGGCAGCTATCGCGGCCACCTCGGCCGACAGCGGCACGCGGCGTTCCCGCACCGAGTGGTCCGGGTTGAGCGGGGAGCGGCGTTCGGTCGCGTACAGTTCGCCGCCGACGCTGTACACCTTGACGTCGATGCCCGAGTTGGCCACATACGGCTGGGCGATGAGCATTCCCTCTCCCGCCAGTTCGGGAATCACCGTGGCGAGCCGGTCCGGCGACGACACCAGGTGCACGGCCCGCCCCGAGCTGCCATCGGCGGGCTTGACCACAAGTGGGTACTCCGACGCCGGAATCTCGGCCAGCAGCTCCGGCCGCGCCGCCGCGTAGGTCGGCGGCAGAGGAAGCCCACGGCTGCGGCCAATAGCCGCTGCCAGCGCCTTGTCCCGTACACCTCGAATCGACCGGGCGTCGTTGACCGTCGTCATCCCGGCCGAGGCCGCGGCTTCGAGCAAGGTGAGCCCCGGGCCGCCGGAGACCGTCTTGAGAACCCACGCGTCATGGGTGCTCGCCTGCACCGCCTCATTCATGCGCAGCAGGGAACCGCCCGGCCGCAGCACGTCCACCTGGTGCCCCCAGGAGGTCAGTTGACGGATCACCTCAACCGGCATGCCGTCGTGGCGGTATTGCTCCTCCACCAGAAAGCAGAGCTTCATCGATCTTCCCCGCAACGCCCGGACGCCCGCCTTTACCGTTCGGCGTCCTGTGACGTCACAGGATGTCATGAACCGTTCTGCGGTCAGGGAGACCGGGCTCTTGATCACCAGGGCTTCCACCCGGAGGAGGCCGCTGACGGCACCCGGTTCGGCAAGGCCGCCGTCGGCTTGGGCCTCGTGAATGGGGCGGTATTGAGCCAACGGAACCCCATTCGCCGCAGAGAACCTTTACTGCCGCAGACGTGTCTCTCATAAAGTTGCCAGGTGGCAATCATGCTCGGGGGAGGAATCGTGACCGAAGGTGATGCGCCGAGGGTCTCGCTCGACTACCAGGCCAACGTGTGGGACCGGTACAACTGGGACGCCGGCAAGTCGACCACCTTCCCTGGAGGCGTAGAGATACCGGACTCCGAGATGGGCCGTCTGCACAAGACGGGCCTCGCCCAGGAATTCGACATGCGGGGCAGCAGCTCCACCTATACGTACGACCTGAACAGTGACACGTCCGCGACGGTGAGCCCGCCGGACCAGGGCCGCGAAGGTTCCCGCGGGGATGTGTCCCGCGGTGACGAGGAGAACCGTTGAATATCCGACGTGGCGCCCACTTCTTCACGGCGCTGGCAACCGTCCTTCTCCTTGCCTCCTGCTCCGGCTCGGACATGAACAATCGCCGCGCAGGCGAGGGACGTGACTGGCACTGGGACAAGAAGGCGGGCGCGACCGAGGCGTCCGCGTTCATGAACGTGGCGGTGCCCGAGGGAGCCACGCAGGCCAAGGGCGCCGTCCAGGTCAATCCTCAGGAGGACATCTATCTCCTCTCCTTTGTCACCAGCGAGAAGAACGCCGAAGACATCGCGGAAGACCTGCACTCCGAAGTCCCTTTGAAGGCACAGAAGAAGGACTTCGCCCCGGAGGGAGAACGCTTCGGACACCTCGGGTTGCCCGAGCCGCAGACGCTCAAGGGCGTTCGCTCGACAGGGGTGTGCCCTCCGTGCGTGAAGGACGACCGTCGCAAGAAAGTGCAGTGGATCGACATCTACGTCCAAGCATTCAAGGCCGATCAGGCTCGGGTCTATCTACAGGCATTCTGACGCCGTGCTGCCAGGCGCCGGTGCCCCGTGACCCCTTCGGCAAGGTCACGGACGATCAACGCTTTGCCGCCCCCTCCACGAGATCCGCAACGCTCTGTATGGGCGCCTCCAGATGACTCAGATCTAGCCTGTAGTACTAGGCCTCGGCACCCGTCCGGCCGTACAGGTCGTGCCTGTACGGCCGGATGCGCCTAACGTGACGAGGACTGCACAAGGTTGCCGAAGGTGTCCGGCGTGGAGGAGTGGATGTGAAGCTCGGTCTGCACTACTGGAACTACTCGCAGCCGGCCGACCCCGCGCTCATCGCGCCCACGCTCGCCGAGTCGGCGCGGATCGCCGACCAGGGCGGGGTCGCGTCGTTCACGCTGATGGACCACTACTTCCAGATGGAGACCCCGCAGAGCGCGGCGGACGAACCGATGCTGGAGGGGTACACGACCCTCGGGTACGTGGCCGGGCTGACCCAGCGGATGACGCTCGGGCTGATGGTCACGGGCGTGATGTACCGCCACCCCGGCCTGCTCGCGAAGATCGTCACCAGCCTCGACGTGCTCTCCGGCGGCCGGGCGGTGCTCGGGCTCGGCGCCTCCTGGTACGAGCGGGAGCAGCGCGGGCTCGGGGTGCCGGTCGTTCCGGTGGCGGAGCGGTTCGAGCGGCTGGAGGAGACGCTCCAGATCTGTCTGCAGATGTGGAGCGAGGAGGACGGCCCGTACGACGGGCGGCACTACAAGCTGGCCGAGACGCTCTGCGTGCCGGAGCCGATCGGGGAGCGGCCGTCGATCATGATCGGCGGCGGGGGCGAGAAGAAGACGCTGCGGCTGGTCGCCCGGTACGCGGACGCGTGCAACCTGTTCGCCACCGACGTCGACGAGGTGGCCCACAAGCTCGACGTTCTGCGGGAGCACTGCGCGGCGGCGGGGCGCGACTACGACGTCATCGAGAAGACCGTGATGTTCAACAGGCCGGTCCTGGACGAGACCGATGCGTTTCTCGCCGACGTCGAGGCGTACGCGGAGCTCGGCATCAGCGCGGTCCAGGTGCTGCCGGACCGGCACCCGGTCAGCTTCGCCGAACAGCTTGTCGCGCGCATCGTGCCCAGGCTCGCCACGATCGGCCAGTAGAGCCCGGTGACGCGGCCTGCCCCGGAGTCACCCGTTCCAGGACCGACCGGTCAACCTGGGGGCGGGTCCGCAAGGCCAGGCCCGGGGCACCGGCTGATACCGGGGGATTGCCGGGCTGCATGGGGGCTGACCCGAACGGAGAAAACGCCCAGGTCGATCCCCGTACCGCCTTTGGGGCCGACTTGGGTCCGTGGGCCCAAGCTCCGTTCCGGCGTGCTCATTACGCTCGTGCACGACCAACCGTGAGGCATGTGACGACGCCGCCCCGAAGCGGCAATCCGGCATGCCCGCGCGCACGGAGAACTTCACGCTCCATTCGTACCGGCGAGGTGCCCCCACACCGATGAGGTGAAGCGTCGATGAGTGACGGATTTTTCTACTCGTACCACCTTGGCTGGAGTCGCCCCGATGCCGAGTCACTGCTCGGTGACCTCGATGCGGCTGGACTGCGGCTCACCCACCCCACCACCCGGCGCATCACCCTCGTCACCCCGGGATCCGAGCCGGTGATGACCCAGTCCTGGGTGACCAGGGAGCAGCTCGCGCTCCTGGCGGGCCTGCAGCGGCTCGACGAGATCGGATTCCTGCTCTGGGTGACGCGCGGCGCGGAGATCCGTGTGCGCCTCCGCCGCACACGGGACGGCATCGTCTCCCTCGAATTCGGGCTGGACTGGCTGTCCCGGGACGAGCAGGAAGTGGCCGTACGCGCGATCAGGGAGGCGATCGGCAGGGCGTCCCTGCTCTGCATCGGTTTCGTGGTCGACCGGGAGGGCGCGTCGGCGGCGAGCGACTGGCGGGCGGTCATCGTCAACGGCACCACCATCTTCGACAGTTGGCCCGACACGCTTGCCGTGCGGCATGAGATCGCCGATATGCAGCCGCAGTTGTCACGTGTGACGTCCTTCGAGCAGTCGCCGTGGATGCTGTTCGGGAGCGAGGTCCCCAGCAGGTAGGGCGCGCAGACCGGGAACTCGGGGCCGGGTTTGGGTCCTGGGGCCCATGCCCTGGACGGGACGATGTGGTCGGATAAGTGAAGTGGCCCAAGTCTGGTCACGTGCCGACAAGTTGGGGGACTCGTCGTGTCCGGCACAGGTGGAATAGCAGTTCCGGGCGGTGGCGCCGGCGGCGTCTTTCTGGCCCGTTCCGGCAGGCAGTCGCTGCCGCGCCCGCTGCAGGCGGTGCTGATTCTCGTCCGGACGCTGTTCGTCTTCGCGGTCCTGGGCGGCATCGGTGTGCTCACCGTGGCGTCGTCGATCAACGAGGTCGACGGAAGGCTGATCGGACTGCTGCTGTACGCGGCACTGCCGAGCGTCTCCGCCTTCGTCCTCTCGCTGTACCTGCGTACCGGCGGCATCTGGATCTGGCGCGGGCTCCTCGCCGTCCACATCTGGCTCACTCTCGGCGCGCTGGCGACGCTGGGCGCGGGCGGCGGGCGCGGGGCGACACAGCTGGTGATGCCGGTCGTGATCGTCGTCCTGCTGATGCGTCCGTCCTCCCGCGACTGGTTCGAACTCCCTCTGGAGCGGCGGCAGCCGCACCGGCCGTTCAGTGTCGCCCGGATGATCAAGTGGCGCCGGGACGGCGGCCAGACCGCCATGGAGTACCTGGGGCTGGTCCTGGTGGTCGTGGCCCTCATCGGCGGGCTCGTGGCGACGGGGATCGGTGCCCAGCTGACCGGGGAGATCCGGAGCGCGATCTGCCAGCTGACCGACAGCGCGTGCCCGGCACCGGGCGACGTGGAGGCCGGGGGCGGCACGACCGGTGGGGGCAGGGACTCGGGCGGCGCGGTCGCCGGCGGGGGCACGGGCTCGGGCGGGTCGGCCGCGTCCGGGGGTTCGGACTCCGGCGGGTCGGACTCGGGAGGCTCCGACGCGTCGGGCGGAACCAACGGCTCGGGCGGCTCCACCGAGGGCTCCGGCGCCTCGGGCGGATCCGGTGGCACCGGCGGGAACGGCGGGACCACCGGCTCGGGCGGCACCGACACCACCACCCAGGACGGCGACGTCGACCAGGGCGGCGACGACATGGACCCCACCGAGGGCCCGGACGCCGACTACGGCAACTACGACGGCAGCCAGGACAAGAAGGACGACGAGAGCTGCACCTCCGGCGTCGGAGCGTTCTTCTCGTGCGCCGCCCACCAGACCGGCGGCTTCTTCACGGGCCTGGTCGGCGACGGCCTGTGGGGCGATGTCACCGGCACCTTCGACACGATCATTCACCCCGTCAAGGCGTGGGACGGCCTGAAGGACTACGGCAAGAGCCTCGGCGACAAGTGGGCCGAGGATTCCAAGGGCGCGGGCGACAAGTGGTCCAAGGGCGACTACCTGGGCGCCGTCTGGGACTGGAGCAAGGCGTCCGGCGGCACGGGCGTGAAGGTCCTCGACGACATGTTCATCGGCGACGAAGTCCGTGACATGTGGAAGAACGGCAACGAGGGCCAGGCGATCGGCACCGGTCTCTGGAACGTCGGCTCGCTCTTCATCCCCGGCTACGGCGAAGCCAAGCTGATCGGCAAGGTCGGAAAGCTGGGCAAGCTCGGGAAGCTCGGCAAGATCGGTGAGCTGGCCCAGAAGGCGTCGGAAGCCGCCTCCAAGGCCAGGAAGTTCGCCAAGGCCGGCGATGTGGGCGGAGCCGAGAAGGCGGCGAAGGAGGCGCGTCAGCACGCCGACGACCTGGAGAAGAAGGTCGAGAGCAAGGGCTGCCCGATCGGCGCGGGCCCCCTCGGCCGTACGGGCATCCGGCCGGGTGTCACCACGGTCACCACGGCCTCCGTACGCACGACGGCCGGCGCGACGACAGCCACGACGACACGGACGACGACTACCGGCGTCACACGGACCGCGTACGCCGGATACGCCACCTTCCCCACCAGCTTCCGCGCCGAGGGCTGCGAGGCCACACCCGAAGAGGTCGAGGCGGCCAAGCAGGCGAAGAAGGACGCGGACGAAGCCGACAAGGCGGCCAAGGACGCCAAGCGCGAGGCCGAACGGAAGCGGCTCGCGAAGATGGAGAAGCCGTCCTGGTACGACCAGCTCAAGAACCCGCGGGCGGGCACCAAGGACCTCGGCGACGGCAAGTGGAAGTCGAAGAGCGCCGACACGTACGCCTACCCGCAGGAGATGGGCGCCCGCTACCAGGAGCAGGTCTCCGGCGTGAAACGCGGCAAGGAGTACGAGGTCCCGCTCGACAAGATGGACGGCAAGCCCGTCGAGTTCGACGGCTGGGACTCCGCGAACCAGACGTACATCGAGACGAAGTGGGGCTACCGCGGCACCCGGTTCTACAACGAGGCGACGGGCCAGCTCACCAGCCTGGCGACCAACCGCTGGGTGCAGCAGGCGACACGGCAGCTCGACGCCGCGCGCGGAAAGCCCGTGGTCTGGCACATGTCGGACCCCGACGTGGCCAGGGCCACGCAGGAGATGTTCGACGACAGGGGCCTCGACATTACTGTGGTGCACACCCCGGTGAAGCCCTGACCGGGCAGCGTGAGAGGAGACCCCGTTGCTGAATGTCACGGTCCACGGGCTGTGGGGCGTCCGGAAGGAGGACCCGCAGGAACTCGCCGAGCGCTGGGGGCGCCTGCTCCGTACCCTCGGCGGCATCGACGCCGATGCCTGCGGGACCTGGCGGGCGGCGGAGGCGGAGGACGACCCGACGGCACCGCCGGTCGGGCTCGGCGCGCCCGCCCTGACGGAGTACCTCCTGCGCACCAACCCGGACCCGGACGCCCCGTACATCGGCTACACCGCGTCCCTGTGGTCGGGACGGCTGGAGACGGTGAAGGTGACCGTCTCCATCACCGCGGGGGGATCGGCGAACCGCGTACCCGACTCGTGCGTGGTGGGGCTCGTCTCGGCCGCGGACGACGCGCCGGAACTGGTGCGGCGGTCCACGGACGTTCTGGAGGCGCTCGTCTCCTGCTGGGGCCCGGACTGGGGCGAGGCGTACAGCAGGGAAGAGTTCCGTGCGGTGAAGACGGAGTTCGGGCTCCGGGCCGGCGCCCCGCGCGCCGGCCGGTCGGTGTATCTGTCGCCGGGCCGGGCTGACCGCGTACCGGAGGGTCTGCCGGGGACGTACACCCGTACGACAGATGGCGGCCTGGTCGTCGATCTCACGCGCGGTGGCACGGAGCTGCCCGGCATCGAGACGATCACCGACGTGAACAGGCAACTGCTGGCAGCCGGGGCACTGGAGCCGCTGACGGTGCCGTTCGACCGGGCCACGTTCCAGTAGTGCTTCGGCAGGTCGTGCCGCAGGACTGCTGACCGCCACCCCTGAACAGACAGCCGTCTTCCCTGTCAGGTGTGAGCGTGCTGCGAGGTCTCTCCCCCGGCCCCGGTCCATCTCACGCCACACCCAGGGACCGCACTCACGAACTGTATCCACGGGGTCTCCCCCCACTGAACCGCTCTGGGTTCGGAAATGACCCCACTCCCTTCGAACCGGAACGGCTCACGCCCGTCTGGAAGAAGTGTTTATGGTGTTGCGATGGTGAGAATTCGAGAGATGGGCGAGGCCGACATAGACGCCGTAGCGGCCTTGCGGGTGCGGGGCTGGCGGTCCGCTTATGCCGGCATCATCCCCCAAGCCTTTTTGGACCGAATGTCCGCTGAGAACGACGCTCAGCAGCGCAGGGCGGGTTTCGCCTCCTCGCGGGGCAAGGTGGTGGACTTGGTGGCCGTCGACGAGGACGACGTTCCCGTCGGCTGGGTCTGCTTCGGCCCTTACCGGGGTGAGACAGACGCCATGGATGCCGGTGAGGTGTATGCCCTCTACGTTGAGCCCACGCTGATGGGCAGGGGAATCGGTCGCGCCCTGCTCGACGACGTGCACCGCCATGCTTCGGCCCGGCGGTTCGCCACTCTGCAGTTGTGGGTGCTGCGGGACAACTCACGCGCGCGGAAGTTCTACGCCGGCGCCGGCTATGCAGCAGATGGTGCGGTCGAGAGCGACATGTACGGCGACACGGCCGTTACGGAGCTACGGTACCGACGCTCCATGCCGTGACAGCGCCCTCACTCTGTCGCCCTGGACACCTGAACACGGGTGTTCCCGGTACGACAGTGACGCGGAGACGCGCACAGCGCGACGCATTCCTTCGACGGGCGCGCTCGTACATCGGGGAAGTGGGGTGCCGCACCCGGGGGCGGTGTGTCGCCGCCGGCGGGGTGGATACGCGCGCCCACATGAGGCCGGACGGCCGGTCCGGACGGCCGCTGTCAGAGCCAGCCCCGCATCGCCGCGAACCCGACCAGCAGCCCCACCGCGAACACCCCCGGCACCACCGCGAACACCGCGGGCATCAGCACCGGACCCCAGGCCCGCGGCCCGGCGACCGTGGCGCGCCTCTCCGGGTCCGCCGGATCGTACGAGACCCGGACCGGCGCCCCGACCTCGAAACCGAAGGGGCCCGGCGCATGGTCGACGAACTCGACCTCGCGGCCGTCGAGCGTGCGGAACGCGAACACGTACTCCGTCGCATAGCTCCGCTCCCGGTCCGCCCCCCGGTCCACGACCCGGCGCTCCGCGCACCGCCCCTCGGCCCGCTCCCCGTGCCGCACCAGGCTCAGCACGCGGCTCAGCCGCAGCGCCGACCGTACGGCGAACGCACCGAGGAACAGGCCGAAGAGCAGCAGGAACGTGGCGGTCCCGCCGGGCAGTACATCCATGAACGCCTGTCCTCCACCCGCTACTTCACGGTGATCGAGTCCACGAACGCGTCGAGGTCCTGAGCGCTCAGCGAGCCCTTCACCGCATTGATCCGGATGGCGAACGGTACGTGCTTCGAATCGACTCCCGCCACCACGACCCCCGTCATCCGGGTGCCGCTCGCCGGCGTCTGCTCCTTGCCGGACGACGTGAACTCGTAGTCGATCCGACGCGCCTCGCGGGCGCTCTCCTCGCCCGCGAGCCGCACGTCGGTGGTGCCCTTGCGGGTGGCACCGAGGCCGATGCCCGCGCCCGCCGCGGAGGCGGCCTCGCCCGCGTCGTCGATGCCGGTCGCGAAGTCGAGCTGGACCGAGACCATCCCGGTGCGCAGCCCGCCCTTCTCCTTGAGCGCGACGGCCGCGTTGTTCTTGTTGCGGTCGGCGGCGGACTGCTCCTTGTAGCCCTTGTCCTCGGGGTAGCCGACGGACACGCTCTTGGTGTCGAGCGTGCCCCAGCCGTCCGGGACGGCGGCGGCGTCCGAGGAGCCGCAGCCGGTGAGCAGGGTGAGACCGAGGGCGGCGGCAACAACCGCGCCGGACGTCCGGGACTTCCTCACTGCCGTCATCGCCTTTCGTTGTGCGGGGTGCTGCGTACGGGGCTCACTTCGCGCAGTAGCTGTACGGGAGGAACGTGCGCTTGTCGCCCTGCGGAGCTCCGAGGAACTGCGCGTTCGTCAGATTCTCCTTCTTGTGCTCGTCCGAGAGGGAGAACCCGAGGCTCATGCCGAGCGAGACCTCGAAGCCGAACTCCTGGGCGTCCGTCTCGCCGTGGTACTGCATCGTGCTCGACAGACCGTCCTGGAACATCATCTGCTCGAACGGGTCGGTTCCGTCGGGCTTCTGCTGAAGCGACTTGTCGCCGAACATGTACTCGAACGGAGCGGTGTTGTTGCCGCTGCCGTCCAGCCACTGCTCGGCGATGGCCCGCTTGTCCTCGGTCGCCTTGTCGGTGTCCTTGCCGAAGACGATCGAGTTCGTCTGGATCTCGATGCCCGTGTCGCCGGACGAGTCGGTGGCGCCCGCCTTGCCGCCGCGCTTGTCGCCGTCCTTCTTGCCGTTGTCGCCCTTGGCCTCGCCCTTGTCGGACGTGGAGCCCGTCTCGACCGTCTTCGTCATGTCGATACGGACGATCTTGCCGGTCTTCTGGTCACGGGTGACGGTGATGGCCCCGGTACGGGTGTCCTTCGCCCCGGCCGTACCGGTGAGCGGCCCGGCCGAACCGCTGGTCTTGCCCTCCAGTTCGAGCTTGGCGGTGTACGTGTACGACTCGTTGCCGTTGACGTCGTCCTTCGAGATGGTCACCTCGGGGGAGAACTTGACCTTGCCGCCGAGCTTCGCGCTGAGCTTGGACTCGTCGCCCGCGCTGATGTTGAGACCGCCGTCCGCGTACACATTGAGGCCGATCGTCGAGTAGGAGATCTTCTTGTTGCCGATCTGCTTCTCGACGTCCTTCTTCTTGTCCGCCCACTTCATCCCCGAGTACCAGTTGCCGCCGTAGGCGCCGCTGTACTTCGTGGAGGCCTCCCACATCTTCATTTCCTCGATGTCTTCCCGCATCTTCTTGGCGTCCTCCTCGCTCTTGAAGACCCAGGTGTCACCGTTGGTGATCTTGACGCCGCCGCCGACGTCGATATCCGCCTTGCCCAGCTTGCCGAGCTTGAAGCCGGGGGTGCTGGCGTTGACGCCGACGGATGCGGCGTCCGTGAACGTCATGTAGACCAGCTTGTCGTTCTCGTCGACCTTGCCGTCCCCGTTCACATCCGTTTTGGCCTGGCTGACCTTCTGCTGGAAGCCGTACTCGTTGCCCCACTCGAACCAGCCGATCTTGACCTTGTCGCCGACCGTTTCGGAGACGCTGGAGATCTGGCAGAGCTTGGGCTCGTAGTCGGCATCCGTCTTCGGCTTCGCGACCGGGTTGTTGCCACCGGTGGTGCACCCCCCACTGCCGCCACCGAGCGAACTGATCGCACACCGGATCCGCTCGCCGATCTGACCGCCGACACCGGCCATCGCCATCGCGCCGATCATCGTGACGACGAGGATGATCACCCCGAGGTACTCCATGGCGGTGGCACCGCTGTCCCGCCATGAGTACGAGTTCGGGGTGACGGACTCCGTGCTGTCGTCCTCCTCCAGCAGCCGGTCGACGGCCAGCCCGGCGGCCGAACCGGTGACCAGCACCACGAGCGGCATCAACACGCCCTCGACGCCGACGAGATGCCACGAAACGAAGAGGCCGTACGCGAGTCCGGCGACCGGCACACCCAGGGCGGCGGCCAGATACACCGGGCGGGACTCCCGAAACTCCTCGGGCAGGACGCGGGCGGCGGACAGGACGGTGAGCAAAGTGGTGATGACGCTGGGCACATGCAGCAGACCCAGCCGCCAGGTGAACTCCTCGAGCCGCACGCCGGTGGCGAGGGTCTCCACCAGCCCGCGGCTCACCAGGAAGCCGGCGACGATGTAGACGAGGGCGCCGATGGCCCAACTGCGCGTCAGCGGAAAGAACGCACCGCCGCCGCTCCGGGCTCCGCCGGCCCAGCCGGGGCCACCACCACCCGGACGGCCGGGACCCTGCCCCGGCGGCATATGGCCCGCGCTTCCGTGTCCCCAGCCCCCACCACTGCTCACGGCTCTCCCTCTCCGACGCTCACTCGGTCTGCTCGTCCCCCGCTGACTGAACCTCGGGTGTGGCGTGAGCGTACGGGCGAACTGGCCTTGTGACCTGGGTCCTTGGCCCCAAAGTCGGGCCCAAGTGCGCAGCGGTGGCGGCGAATTCGGCGACCTGTAATGCGGGTTAGGGCCTGTTCTGAGTTCCCCGTTGTTCGCGCGAAGCGCGGGCGCAGCGGTGGTCGGTGCGTGCGATCGGCGTGCGGTGTCGCAGGTCATGTGGCGGAGCCACCTGTCCTGCGGGGCCGTGCGGCGAGTGTGCGTGCCGGGCGTCGGGGCGCAGGCGGGGAACTCAGAACACGCCCTAGGCTCCGGCAGTCGATCCCGGCGGCCACGGGACCCGGGGAACGACCGTCGCGACGCTTGCAGGGCGGCTCCGGCTGGGCCCCGGCATGAGCCCTCGGGCCCAAGACGGCCTCGTCGACGGGTGGTTAGCGTCGCGTCCCTGAGGTTCTGAAGGTTCCGCCGGCACCCACGCACGCACAACGACCGCGGGGCCGGGCGGGCTCCCGGAAGGGTGGAAGGGTGACGACTGGCGCGCAGACGGCGGAACAGCTGACGCTGACCGATGAGGAGTCCCGGCTCCTGCAACAGGGCCTGATCGAGTGGAGCGGCCCCGCGCGGTGCACGGAGGAGTTCGCCGTGGCCATGGGATTCGACGACGCGGACGACCTGAACCGGCGAGGCGCCCGGATCCGTACGGCGCTTGCGGCCAAGGAGCCTCTGGAACCGATGGACTGGGCGCGGGCCCTGCTCGCGACGGAACTGGCGTTCGCCAGCGAGGTGGTCGGCTCGGGATACGAATGGTCCACGACCACCGGCTGGTCCGACGACACGACAGTGAAGGTCCTGCGCTCCACCCAGCTGAAACTGATCCGCACGGTGACCCCGCTCGTCGGCCGCGGCCTGGGCACCCGCCGCCCGGCCTCCTGAGCCGTATCCCTCACCCGCCGCGACCGCCCGGACCGGGCCCGGCGCGGCGGCGAAGCAGATCTCCCCGGACCTCCTGGCCCAAGTCCCCGCGTCAGGAGGTCTGGACGACCCGCACCCGGGCCCCCGGCCGCAGCCCCCACTTCTCCATCGTCCCGGCCTCCGACTCGATCACGTGCCGCGACCGCAGCCGCACCATCCCGAGCCGCCCAGGCTTCATCGTGTGGACCGCCACGACGTTGAACTTCCGGTCCAGGTACGCCACATCGATCGCGAACCGCATCCGGAACGTATGCACACTCCCGCACGGGGTGATCATCAGCGCCCCGTCGATCCCGTCCTGACCGAGGAGCCCCTTGGACCGCGCCAGGTACGAGGCGGCGATCCGCAGCGGCACCTCCTGCTCCGGCCCGCCCTCCCGGTCCGTGACCGTCAACATCCCGTTTCCATTGCGCCATTGACCCATGGCCACGAAGGTAGCGCCCGGTGACCGCCGCTGGGCCCGGAACCGTACGCAGTGGGCCCCTGGACCCATGACCCGTGCGCGTCCACCGGCCTAGGGTCGGTTCCGTGTTCGCCATGTTGCTGGGGGTCGCCGCGCTCTGGGGCGCCGCGACCGGACTGCTGATCCCTCGCGCCGCCTACCGGTTCTCGGTCGAACCGGACGACGCATGGCGGGACACCTGCCCCGCCGGTCACCCCTTCAGCGGGGTGGCCCGCGGCTGGCTCGGTTCTCCCCGGTGCGCTGCGTGTGCCGGGGTACGGACGGCTCCGCGGGCGGCGGCGGTCGTCGCTTCCGTGCCCGATGCGGGCAGTGGTGACGCCGGGAGAACGGCCGAGCGTTACACCCCCTCCCTCCTCGCCCCCGTCGTGACCGCCCTCGGCTGCACCGCCCTGGCCGCGGCCACCGGACTCCGCCCCGAGCTCGTCGTCTGGCTGCTGCTCGCCCCTGTCGCCGTGCTTCTCGCCACCATCGACCGCCGCGTCCACCGGCTGCCCGACCAGCTGACGCTGCCGCTCGCCGGCGCGGCCGCGCTGCTCCTGGGCGGTGCGGCGCTGCTTCCGGAGCATGCCGGATCGTGGACCTCCGCGCTGCTCGGCGGGCTCACGCTCGGCGGTTTCTACCTCCTGCTCTTCCTGATCAACCCGAACGGGATGGGCTTCGGCGACGTCAAGCTCGCCCTGTCGCTGGGCGTGGCCCTCGGCTGGTACGGGTGGGCGATCGTCTGCGCGGGAGGCTTCGCCGGGTTCGTGTTCGGTTCGGTGTACGGGTTCGGGCTGATGATCCTGCGACGGGCCGGGCGCAAGACGGGCATCCCGTTCGGGCCGTTCATGATCGGGGGCGCCCTGCTCGGGATCCTGTTGGGCGGTCTCGCCGTCTGACGGCCTCCCGTACCGCTCACGGACCGCCGGGAACGGGGGACCCGGAATCCGGTCGCGGCCGCGGGCGCACCGGTGACACCCTCCCCGTATGCCTGGAACACCCGAAGAGGAACGCGCGCGCTTCGACGCACTCGTGGCCGAGGCCGCTGCCGTCTCCGTCGACGGCTGGGACTTCTCCTGGCTCGACGGCCGGGCCACCGAACAACGCCCCTCCTGGGGCTACGCGCGCGCCATGGGGGAGCGGCTGGGCCGGGCCCACGCCGCCCTCGACATCCAGACCGGCGGCGAGGTCCTCGCCTCCACCCCGAAGCTGCCTCCGCTCACCGTCGCCACCGAGTCCTGGCCGCCGAACATCGCCCGCGCCACCGCCCGCCTGCACCCGCTCGGCGTCGTCGTGGTCGCCGATGCGGACGAGCCGCCGCTGCCGTTCGGGGACGCCGCCTTCGACCTGGTGACCAGCCGTCACCCGGTGACCACCTGGTGGACGGAGATCGCACGCGTCCTGCGACCCGGCGGCACGTACTTCTCGCAGCAGGTCGGTCCGGCGAGCGTCTTCGAACTCGTCGAGTACTTCCTCGGCCCGCAGCCGCCCGAGGTGCGCGGCGCCCGCGACCCGCAACGGGCCGGCGCCGAGGCCGAGGCGGCCGGGCTGGAGGTCGTCGATCTGCGGCTGGAGACGCTGCGTACCGAGTTCTTCGACATCGGCGCCGTCGTCTACTTCCTGCGGAAGGTGATCTGGATGGTGCCCGGCTTCACGGTCGAGCAGTACCGGCCGCAGCTGGCTGCCCTGCACCACCTCATCGAGACCGAGGGGCCGTTCGTCGCGCACACCACCCGCTTCCTGATCGAAGCCCGAAAGCCGCGGTAGGCGGTCAGCGCCGCCCGCACCCTCCTCCTTGCCGCAGCTGCCGGAACCGCCCGCGGGCGGGTGGACGGTCACCCGCACCGAGGACCGTCGGGACGAGCGCGGCGAGGTGAGGCAGGTCCTACGCGTGCGGCCCCACCGTCACCTTCCCGACCGTCAGCTCCGTCGTTCCTCCCAGCACCGTCCCCACCCGCTCCACCTGTTCCTCCAGCCCCCGCAGCTGTACAGCGGTGAGCGGGGACAGCGGCTCCACGGTCACCGTGATCCGGCGACCCGAGCGGCGCTGGTGCCAGACCCCGGCGACCGTTCCGTCGATCAGCAGCAAGGGGAAGTTCCCCGCCTGACCGCGTGCCAGCGCGCGCTCGTACGCCGCGCCCGGGAAGAGCCGCTCGCGCGGTTGGGACGCGATGGCGAACGCATCGAAATAGGGGAGCAGCCGCACCCCGCGCGCCGGTCCGGCGGGGAATCCGGTGTCGCCCGCCACCAGCCACGCCGTACCGCCGCTCTCGTACGCCACCTCTTCGATCGCCCCGTTCCCGGCCAGCTCCGCGAAGAGGGACACGGCCCACCTGGTCGGCGCTGCGAGCCATCTGGCGAAGTGCGCAGGGGTGGCGGGGCCGTACGCGTACAGATAGCGCCGCACGAGTCCGGCGAGCGCCGTCGGACCGTCGAGCGCGATGGCGCCCGGGTTGGTGTACGTGACCTTGCGGCCCCGGTCCGGGGCGAAGCACAGCACACCGCGGTGGCCCGCCAGATGCATCACCTGCCGCCAGCGCGGCCACAGCCCCTGGAACGCGGGTATCACCCGGTCCCCGGCCCACGGACCCGTGCGGGCGACCACCGCGTCGGACAGCTCGTCGATCGTCAGCTCGGCGCCCGTCAGCGCGTCGCCGATCGCCGCCAGGACCTCGTCGGTCTGCCCAGGACTCATCCGGACGTCCTCCCGGAGCGGACCGGCCCCGGTGGGAACTTGGGACAACGCGCCGGTCCACATCGGTAATTCGGCCGCAGGCAGCAGATGTACGGTGCCGCGCGGCCCGTACGTCCTGACCAGGGTGCGGTCGGTCCACAGCGCGGTGCGTACGTCGGCACACGTACCGCCCGTCAGCCGCAGCCCGACGGACAGCTCGGCGGCGGACCGCACCTGCGCGTGTGCGGCAAGCATCGCCGCCACGGCGTCCGCGGGGGAGGCCGCCAGGGGGGCGGAGAGGCCCTGGCGCTCGATCCGGCGGGCGTTCGCCCCGGTCCAGGTCACGGTTGCTGCTCGGGTCGTCATGATGCGGAATCTAGCGGCCCATCAGGTCAGAGGCTGTCCCCTATTCGCCCCATGACCTCTGTGAGACACACAGCTGCGGTCCTGATCGGCGCGACGGCGCTGGTCCTGGTTCCGGCTGCGTGAAGCCGGAGGGCGGTCACCGGCCCCTGGCGGGGGGCCGGCGTCAAGCCGACGCCTCCGGCAGCCCACCCGCCTCATCCCCCTCATCCGCCCCCGGGCGCCGTGCTCGGACCGGAGTCCAGCGAATTCGGAGAGTAATTGTCGAGTGGCGTGGCACGCAGCATCACTCACGAAGGGTTATGGTGGAAACCCCCCCTCGGGCCGGTCCGTATCCCCCCCCCCACGGACCGGCCCGTTTTTTGTACCCGTCCGGCGAAGAACGGACTCTCAGCCCGACCGGCCCATGGGAGGCGGTGTCGCGGGGCTGGGCACGCACATCTGCGGCGTTGTCGTCAGTCACCGACTCCCCCATAGCCCTGAAGGCATGGGGGGACCCCCTTCGCGTCGGCTCCCTCCTCCGCCTTGCAGCTGCACGCACCCAGCCCCGCTCCTTCTCCCACCCCCCATGTGCCGGTCGGTCTCAGCCCCGGCCGGCCCAGATGTTGGTGCCGGCGGTGTCCACGGCGAAGGTGTCGATCTCCTTCAGCTCCTCGGCCGACAGTGCCGGCCCGGCGAGCGCCGCGACGTTCTCCTCCAGCTGCTTCACGCTCGAAGCGCCGATCAGGGCCGACGTCATCCGGCTGTCCCGCAGCACCCAGTTGAGCGCCAGCTGAGCGAGTGACTGGCCGCGCCGCTGCGCGATGTCGTTCAGCCCGTTCAGCCGGCGGATCACCTCGTCCGAGAGCAGATCCGGGTCGAGGGACTTGCCCTGGGTGGCGCGCGAACCCTCCGGGATGCCCTTCAGGTACTTGTTCGTGAGCAGCCCCTGGGCGAGCGGCACGAAGGAGATACAGCCCATGCCTGCCTCCTCCAGCGTGTCGAGCAGCCCGTCGTCCTCGGTCCAGCGGTTGATCATCGAGTAGGACGGCTGGTGGATCAGGGCCGGCACCCCCATCTCCTTGAGCAGCGCGGCCGCCTCGGCGGTCTGCTCCGAGTTGTACGAGGAGACGCCCACGTACAGCGCCTTGCCCTGCTGTACGGCGGAGGCCAGCGCACCCATGGTCTCCTCGAGCGGAGTGTCCGGGTCGAAGCGGTGCGAGTAGAAGATGTCGACGTAGTCGAGCTGCATCCGCTTCAGCGAGGCGTCGAGCGACGACAGCAGATATTTGCGGGAGCCCCATTCGCCGTACGGACCGGGGTGCATCTCGTATCCGGCTTTGGTTGAAATGATCAGTTCGTCACGGTACGGGGTGAAGTCCTGCTGGAAGAGCTTGCCGAAGTTGAGCTCGGCGGAGCCGGGCGGCGGCCCGTAGTTGTTGGCCAGGTCGAAGTGGGTCACGCCGAGGTCGAAGGCGCGGCGCAGAATCGCCCGCTGGGAGTCCAGGGTGCGGTCGTCGCCGAAGTTGTGCCACAGGCCGAGCGAGACGGCGGGGAGCTTGAGGCCGCTGCGGCCGGTGCGGCGGTACTCCATGGAGTCGTAGCGCGAACCGGCGGCCCGGTAGGAGAAAGAAGAATCAGTCACGTTTCTCTCCTTATCACGGACTTGTGACAGGCTGGGTTGGGCCGGTGCGGTGCCTGCGCAGTAATGTGGCGGCCTCGGGGACTGCCACGGCACGGCGGAGCTACGGACTCTGCGGACCGGTGCGACGATCCCCACGGGGTCGACCCCGGACCCCGGGCAATGGGGCGGGAGGGCCCGCACGGAACCGAGAGGTGAACTCAGTGAACTTGCGCGACCTGGTGTACGGGCTCTACGCACGCCGGGTGGAGGCCCGCCTCGACCACGCCCAGGTGCCCAAGCACATCGGTGTCATCCTCGACGGCAACCGGCGCTGGGCGAAGGCGTCCGGCGGCACGGCCGCGCAGGGGCACCAGGCGGGTGCGGACAAGATCCAGGAGCTTCTCGGCTGGTGCAGTGAGACCGATGTCGAGGTCGTCACCCTGTGGCTGCTGTCCACGGACAACTTCGACCGGCCCGAGTCCGAGCTGACGCCGCTCCTCGGCATCATCGAGAACACGGTGCGCGGCCTGGCGGCGGACGGCCGGTGGCGCGTCCACCACGTCGGCACCCTCGACCTGCTGCCCGCGCACACGCAGACCGTCCTCAAGGAGGCCGAGCAGGCCACGTCCGGGGTCGACGGAATACTGGTCAATGTCGCGGTCGGCTACGGCGGGCGGCAGGAGATCGCGGACGCGGTCCGGTCGCTGCTGCTCGACCACTCGTCCAAGGGGACGTCCTTCGAGGACCTGGCGGAGATCGTCTCCACCGACCTGATCTCGGAGCACCTCTACACGCGGGGGCAGCCGGATCCGGACCTGGTGATCCGCACGAGCGGCGAACAGCGGCTGTCCGGGTTCATGCTCTGGCAGAGCGCGCACTCCGAGTACTACTTCTGCGAAGTCTTCTGGCCGGCCTTCCGCAAGGTCGACTTCCTCCGCGCACTGCGCGACTACGCCGCCCGAGGCCGACGCTTCGGCGGCTGACGCCGCCCGTCCCCTCCACGGACCCTTCGGCCGGCTGGGCCTGGACCTGTGTGCCCGGAGCCGTCACTTGCCGCCCTCGGCGGCATCGGTTCCGTCCTCAATCGCCGGACGGGCCTGAGTGCCCGGCCGGGGCCCGCGTTTCGCGACCGCTCCGGAAAACAGCCTGTCCGGCGGTTGAGGACGGAACCCTTGGCCGGGTGGGCCAGGACCCGCGCGCCCGGGGAGCCGTCCCTGGACGGCCCACACCCGCACCCACGTGCCCGAGGGCACCACTCCCGGCTCACCCGCGCCCCCGGCGCGGCATGGCTTCGCGTGTTCGAGGGAATACCCCTGACAGGTCGACGTCCGGTCAAAAACCAGGCGGACGTCGTGTCCAAGTGAGCGGCATGGAGTCTGCTCGCCCGGGAGGCCCTTTGCACACGAAGGACCGTACATACTGTGCGGCTGACGCGGAGGGCCAGCGCTCGGCCCGTGCAAGAGGGTCACAGCCCGGTCCGTCCTCTCCCATTGGGATGCTCCGCGACGCCGTCGCACCCCAACCTCGTCCGAGGGGGTACGTCCTTCCGTGGTGACCAGCACAAAGCGCCGCATGCCCGACAGGCGCACCTATGTTCTCGACACCAGCGTCCTGCTGGCCGATCCGAACGCCATGGCCCGGTTCGACGAGCACGAAGTCGTGCTCCCGATCGTCGTGGTCACGGAACTGGAGGCCAAACGGCACCATCCGGAACTCGGCTACTTCGCCCGGCAGGCCCTGCGCCTGCTGGACGACTTCCGGGTCCGCTACGGCCGGCTGGATGCCCCGATTCCGCTCGGGGATCTCGGCGGGACGCTGCGCGTCGAACTCAACCATTCCGACCCCGGCGTACTGCCCGCCGGCTACCGGTTGGGGGACAACGACTCACGGATTCTCGCGGTCGCGCGCAATCTCCAGGCCGAGGGATACGACGTCACGGTCGTCTCCAAGGACCTGCCGCTACGCATCAAGGCATCCTCGGTCGGCCTCCTCGCGGAGGAGTACCGCGCCGAGCTCGCCGTCACCGACTCCGGCTGGACGGGCATGTCGGAACTGCCCCTCTCCGCCGAACAGGTGGATCTGCTCTTCGGAGAGGAGACGCTCTACGTCCCCGAGGCCGCCGACCTGCCCGTGCACACCGGACTGGTCCTGCAGTCCGAGCGCGGCAAGGCGCTCGGCCGGATCACCGCCGAGGGCAATGTGCGCCTCGTCCGCGGCGACCGGGAGGCCTTCGGGATCCATGGCCGCAGCGCCGAGCAGCGCATCGCTCTCGACCTGCTGCTCGACCAGGACGTCGGCATCGTGTCGCTCGGCGGCCGGGCCGGCACCGGCAAGTCGGCGCTGGCGCTCTGCGCCGGTCTGGAGGCCGTCCTGGAGCGGAGGCAGCACCAGAAGGTGATGGTCTTCCGGCCGCTGTACGCGGTCGGCGGCCAGGAGCTCGGCTACCTCCCCGGCACCGAGGCCGAGAAGATGAGCCCGTGGGCGCAGGCCGTCTTCGACACGCTCTCGGCGGTCGCCGGGCGCGAGGTGATCGAGGAGGTACTGGGGCGCGGGATGCTGGAGGTGCTGCCGCTCACCCACATCCGGGGCCGCTCGCTCCACGACGCGTTCGTGATCGTCGACGAGGCGCAGTCGCTCGAACGGAACGTCCTGCTGACCGTGTTGTCCCGGATCGGGGCGAATTCCCGAGTCGTGCTCACGCATGACGTGGCGCAGCGGGACAACCTCCGGGTCGGCCGGTACGACGGAGTCGTCGCCGTGGTCGAGAAGCTGAAGGGCCATCCGCTCTTCGCGCATGTCACGCTCACCCGTTCCGAGCGCTCGCAGATCGCCGCGCTGGTGACCGAAATGCTGGAGGAAGGCCAGATCTGATACGGGATACGACCATTGATGCCGCTCGGCGAGCCAAAGAGCTTAGCCGGGCGGCATCGTGCTGCGGCACCTTTTCCGGAAAACACGTCGACCAAACGAGGTGTGAGCTTTCACACGCAACGGAGAATTGCTTCGCGGTGGCCCGGTCCGGCAGAGTCTTGCTTCCGTCAGGCCCCGCATACGGCACACCCGCACCTCCAGAGGTGCCACGCATCAGACAACTCAACAATTGCCGTCCGTATGCCGCCCGCGAGCACCACGCGGCACTCCTTCAGGGGAGTTGCCCACCGGGCCCGTGCCTCCCGTGACCCAAGCAGTAGGGAGGCCAGTGCCAGGGGCACGATTGCGTCCGCGAGGTCACCTAAGCGGGCGATGCTGGAAGGACACCGTGTGAGCCGGATCTCGGTCCGGGGGTTCGCCGTGGCATCTGCCACTGCGGTCACCACCGTCGGCGCCGTCGTAGGCGTTGCATCGGGCAGCACTCCTGCTGCTGACGACAACAACTTCGAGGCGACCGCAGCCGACACCACGCTTCTCGCCGACATCCCTGCGGGCCAGCAGGCCCAGGTGCAGACCGCCTCGCTGACGCAGCAGGCGGACGCCCAGGCGTCCGCAGCCGACGCGGCAGCGAAGAAGTCCGCGGAAGAAGCGGCCCGCATGCAGGCCGCCAAGGATGCCCAGTCGAAGAAGCAGGCGGCCGAGGACAAGCTGGAGAAGGAGCGCCAGGCCAAGGCGGACGCCGAGCGCGCCAGCCGGTCCGAGGTGCGTTCCGCCTCCGCCTTCGCCACGCAGAGCTCGTACACCGTGGCGCAGGTCCAGGCGATGGCTCGCCAGATGATTCCCGGCGACCAGTACCAGTGCTTCAGCAACATCGTGAACCACGAGTCGAGCTGGAACTACCGGGCGACCAACGCGTCCTCCGGTGCCTACGGCCTCGTCCAGGCGCTCCCCGGTTCCAAGATGTCGTCCGCCGGTGCCGACTGGCAGACCAACCCGGCCACCCAGATCAAGTGGGGCCTCAGCTACATGGACGGCCGCTACGGCTCCCCGTGCGGCGCCTGGTCCTTCTGGCAGGCGAACCACTGGTACTAGAACCTTCCGAGGTTCCGGTCTCAACCTGACGAAGCCCCTCACCGTCCTACGGTGAGGGGCTTCGCGCGTGTACCGTCGTCCGGACGACTCCGGGGGGAGTGGTGGGGAGAGAACTCGGGGGTAGAGAAACACTCATGTCGAAACTGCCAGGATGGCTCGGGCGGCTGGGAGCCGAACTGACCGAGCTGGGCGACCGCCTGGAGGAACGCCGCGCCGCGGCCGAGGCCGAGGCCGAGGGGGATATCGCGGGATACAGGGACGCGCAGGCCGACCTCCCGGTCGCGGTCGTCGCCGCGGTGTCCACTGCCGAAGACCGGTCCACCGCCCCCGGCCGGGTCCCGGCGCCGCCCGCCTACGCACCCGCGGTCGCCGCCCGCCCCGATCCGGTCGCGGCGATCCCCTGGGGGATGCGCGTCGCGGCCGAGGCCGGCTGGCGACTGCTCGTCCTCGCGGGCACGCTCTGGGTGCTGATGAAGGCCATCAGCGCCATACAGCTGGTGGTCCTGGCGTTCGTCGCCGCGCTGCTCGTCACCGCGATGCTGCAGCCGACCGTCTCCCGGCTGCGGCGCTACGGGCTGCCGCGCGGTCTCGCCACCGCCGTCACCGCGATACTGGGCTTCGTCATCATGGGCCTGGTCGGCTGGTTCGTGGTCTGGCAGGTCATGGACAACCTCGACACTCTCTCCGACAAGGTGCGGGACGGTATCGAGGAGTTGAAGCGATGGCTGCTCGACAGCCCCTTCCACGTCACCGAGCAGCAGATCAACGATGTCGCGAAGAATCTCAGCGACACCATCGGCACCAACACCGAGGAGATAACCTCCGCCGGACTCCAGGGCGTCACCGTGATGGTGGAGCTCCTCACCGGGATGCTGCTGGCGATGTTCTCGACGCTCTTCCTGCTGTACGACGGGAAGCGCATCTGGCACTGGGTGCTGAAGCTGGTGCCCGCTCAGGCACGGCCGGGTGTCGCGGGCGCCGGGCCACGTGCCTGGCGGACGCTGACCGCCTATGTGCGGGGCACGGTGCTGGTCGCCCTGATCGACGCGATATTCATCGGGCTCGGCATCTGGTTCCTCGATGTGCCGATGGCAGTGCCACTCGCCGTCTTCATCTTCCTCTTCGCCTTCATCCCGCTCGTCGGCGCGGTGATCTCCGGAGCGCTCGCGGTGGTCGTCGCGCTGGTCACCGAGGGCGTGTTCACCGCGCTGATGGTGCTCGTCGTGGTGCTGGCCGTGCAGCAGATCGAGGGCCATGTGCTGCAGCCGTTCATCCTCGGCCGTGCGGTACGCGTCCACCCGCTCGCCGTCGTCCTCTCGGTCGCCGCGGGCGGCATGATCGCGGGCATCGGCGGTGCGGTCGTCGCGGTGCCGCTGGTCGCCGTCACCAACACGGTGGTCGGCTATCTGCGGGCGTACGGGGAGGAGCAGGTGCTGCGGCACGCACCGCAGCCGCGCGGCGCCTCGGCCGACGGCGTCGCCCCGACCCGGGCGCCGGGACCGCCACCCAAGGACCACGGCGACGGCGACGCCGATATGGAAGCGGCACAGCCGGCGACGGAGTAGGGCAAAAGAAGGGCCCCGAGGACGGTCGGTCGTCCTCGGGGCCCTTCTCGTATCAGGGGTGCTGCTGTTACTGCTCGGCGAGCACGGCCTCGGCTTCGAGGGTGACGCCGACCGCCTGGATCACCGAGGCGATCTTGACGGCTTCCTGAATGGTCTCACGGTCCACGCCGGCCTTGCGCAGCACCTGCTCGTGGGAGTCCAGACACTGGCCGCAGCCGTTGATCGCGGAGACGGCGAGCGACCACAGTTCGAAGTCGACCTTCTCCACGCCCGGCTTGCCGATGACGTTCATCCGCAGACCCGCACGGAGCGTCCCGTACTCGGGGTCCGACAGCAGGTGCCGGGTCCGGTAGAAGACGTTGTTCATCGCCATGATGGCCGCCGCCGACTTCGCCGCGGTGTACGCCTCGGCGGAGAGGTTGGCCTTGGCCTCCGGCTCCAGCTCGCGCAGCACCTTCGGCGAGCGCGAGGCGATCGCGCAGGCGAGGACGGTGCCCCACAGCTGCTGCTGCGGGAGCTCGCTGTTCCCGATGACCGAACCGAGGTTCAGCTTCAGGTCCTTGGCGAAGTCCGGAACAGCGGCCTTCAGTTCGTCGAGTGCCATGTCGGTGTCAGCTCACTCGCCGGCGAGGAGCGCGACCGGGTCCAGGGTGTTCTCGCCCTTGGTCCAGTTGCACGGGCACAGCTCGTCGGTCTGCAGGGCGTCGAGGACCCGGAGGACCTCCTTGGGGTTACGGCCCACGGAACCGGCGGTCACCATCGTGAACTGGATCTCGTTGTTCGGGTCGACGATGAAGACGGCGCGCTGCGCGAAGCCGTCCTCGCCCTCGATGCCGAGGTCACGCATGAGCTCGTGCTTCGAGTCGGCCATCATCGGGAAAGGCAGGTCGGTCAGGTCCGGGTGGTCCTTGCGCCAGGCGTGGTGCACGAACTCGGAGTCACCGGAGAAGCCGAGGATCTGGGCGTCACGGTCGGCGAACTCGTCGTTCAGCTTGCCGAAGGCGGCGATCTCGGTGGGGCACACGAAGGTGAAGTCCTTCGGCCACGCGAAGACGATCTTCCACTTGCCCTCGTAGGTCTTGTGGTTGATCTGCTCGAACTCCTTGCCGCTCTCCAGCGAAACACAAGCAGTCAGGTCGAACTCGGGGAACTTGTCACCGACAGTGAGCACGCGCACTCCTTGCAGCGTAGGAATTCCCTTTTGTGGGAGTTCCTGAGGGTTGGACGGTGTCCACCATGACACAGAGGGCATTGATCGCGGAAATAGCTACACTTGTTCGTGATGATCGGAGGTGCCTATCAGTGGCGCAGAGCAACCAGGGCAATCGCCCCAAACAGCCCAGCCTGTCGCAGCTGCGCGCCTTCGCGGCCGTGGCCGAACATCTGCACTTCAGGGATGCGGCGGCAGCAATCGGGATGAGTCAGCCCGCGCTCTCCGGAGCCGTGTCCGCGCTGGAGGAGACGCTCGGTGTCCAGCTCATCGAGCGTACGACGCGCAAG
This sequence comes from Streptomyces sp. NPDC051286, assembly GCF_044455345.1. Taxonomy (NCBI): domain Bacteria; kingdom Bacillati; phylum Actinomycetota; class Actinomycetes; order Kitasatosporales; family Streptomycetaceae; genus Streptomyces; species Streptomyces sp. NPDC051286. The sequence continues at coordinate 210,086 of NZ_JBITER010000007.1, forward strand.
GTACTGCTCTCGCCCGCCGGGGAACGGCTCGCGGTGCGGGCCCGGGTCGTGCTGGAAGCCGTGGGCGAGCTGATGGAGGAGGCCGAGGCGGTCCGGGCACCGTTCACCGGAGTGCTCAGACTCGGTGTGATCCCGACCGTCGCCCCGTATCTGCTGCCGGCCGTGCTGCGGCTGGTCCACGACCGCTACCCGGAGCTCGACCTCCAGGTGCACGAGGAACAGACATCGTCGCTGCTGGAGGGGCTGGCCGCCGGACGGCTGGACCTGCTGCTGCTCGCCGTACCTCTCGGGGTGCCGCAGGTGACCGAACTCCCGCTTTTCGACGAGGACTTCGTGCTGGTCATGGAGCGCAGCCACTGGCTGGGCGGGCGCGCCGACATTCCACGCGAGGCGCTGCGCGAACTGCCGTTGCTGCTGCTCGACGAGGGGCACTGCCTGCGCGACCAGGCCCTCGACATCTGCCGGGAGGCGGGCCGTACGGAGGGGGCGCCGGTCACCACGACCGCGGCCGGGCTTTCCACGCTGGTGCAGCTGGTCGCGGGCGGACTCGGGGTGACACTGCTGCCGCGTACCGCCGTGACCGTCGAGACCGCCCGCAACGACGCGCTGACCACTGGGTACTTCGCGGAGCCCGCGCCGTCGCGGCGGGTGGCGCTGGGCATGCGGACAGGTGCGGCCCGACGGGGCGAGTTCGAGGAGTTCGCCGCCGCGTTGCGTGAGGCGATGCGGGCGCTGCCCGTACGGGTGGCCACGGACACCTAATGCCGCTCACGAACGCGGGGCGTGGTCCGTCCTCCCGGAGGAACCACGCCCCCGCGTCCCTCACTCGGTACGGAGACCATCCGGCCACATCAGGCGCCACAGGGCAGGCGGTGAGACCAGAGTGACCAGCAGGATCAGCCCGGCACCCGCGCCGATCATCGGCAGGAACCGCCACCACTCGCGGCCCGCGTAGGTGATCGTGCCGCGGTCGGGGTGACGATCTCGGCGAGGCAGTGCAGCGGGGAACCGGCGGGGGTCACGGGTTCACTGCCTTCGCGAGCTGGCCAAGTCGCGCGGCGGTCAGTTCCAGCCAGCGGAGGTCGGCTTCGAGGTGGAACAGCGCGTGGTCGCAGATCAGCTGGTCGGCCAGGTCGCCCTTGCGCTTGCGGTCGGTGAGGATACGCATCAGGCGCAGGTGCTCGGAGCGCTGGGCGTCCAGCAGATCTGCGGCGCTGCGGCCGGTGAGCAGGGCCAGGACGACCTTGGTGTAGAGCGTCGACTGGAGATACGGCTCCGGCTTCTCGGGCTGGGCGAGCCAGGCCGAGACATCGGTGATCCCGGCCTCGGTGATGGCGTACCGCTTGCGCTCGGGGCCGCCGCCGCTCTCGATGCCGTCGACCTCGACGAGGCCGTTCTTGAGGAGCCGGGACATGGTCGAGTAGACCTGCCCGTAGTGCAGGGGGCGGTCGTGGCCGAACTTCTCGTCGAACGTGCGCTTGAGGTCGTAGCCGTGGCGGGGGCCGGACTCCAGGAGTCCCAGCAGGGTGTGGCCGATAGACATGTCCCACACTATACGCTGCATGTATACCTAGGGTGTATACCTGATCCCGGGCCGGCCCGGGAGCCGTCCCGTACCCCTTTCCGGAACCGCGCGCCGCCGGCCACTCGGTCCCGGTCCTCGAGTGCCGGGCGACCAGGACCTGGTACAGGGTGTCCGTATCGAGCACCGGCTGCGCCGCCCGGTCTCCGCGCCGCGCGACCATCGGATTGCTGACGGGTTCCGGCATCGTGGGGCACGGGTCGGTGCGCGAAGAGGGGTGGGTGGTCATGGAATCGCCCTGTTTGTCTGGTTAAAAGTACTAGCAATCTGCTCGCGGATTAGCTGTCCTCGCAACCTTGCGCACCTCTCGTGAGTCGGTTCCCTAAGGAGCGGGTGCTGATTGTCACGTCCGCAAAGGGCTGGATCTCTTGCTTTTTGTCCCCACCGACAGTGTTAGCTGGCTGGGCCGAGGGGGGATCCGGGCGAGCAGAGAAACAGGGAGCAAGACAGCGATGGGTCGAGCGGATGCGCGACGAGCCCAGCAGCGCGGTGCGCGACGGGCTACGAAGAGCGGCGGCATACGCAGACTCTTCACGTGGAAGAAACTGCTGGGCACCTTCTTCGGGTTCTGCCTGCTCGGCATGGGCGCGTTCGTCGTGCTCTACATGATGGTGGACATACCCGAGGGCAACGCCCAGGCCAAGCTCCAGAGCAACGTCTACAAGTACCCCGACGGCACCGTGCTGGCCCGTACCGGCGAGGTCAACCGGGAGATCGTGGATCTCTCCGAGGTCCCCAAGGAGGTACAGCGGACCTTCGTCGCCGCCGAGAACAAGTCCTTCTACACGGACCAGGGCGTCGACTTCAAGGGCACCGCGCGCGGTCTGATCAACACCTTGTCCGGCAAGGGCAAGCAGGGTGGCTCGACCATCACCCAGCAGTACGTCAAGAACTACTACCTGGACCAGGACCAGACGATCACCCGCAAGCTCAAGGAGCTGGTGATCTCCCTCAAGGTCGACCAGAAGACGAGCAAGAACGACATCCTCGCCGGGTACATCAACACCAGCTACTACGGTCGCGGCGCCTACGGCATCCAGGCCGCCGCGCAGGCGTACTACGGCAAGGACGCCCGGGACCTGGACGTCGCCGAGGGCGCCTACCTTGCCGCGCTGCTCCAGGCGCCGAGCCAGTACGACTGGGCCGTCGCCACGCCCACGGGCAAGCGACTGGTCAAGGAACGCTGGAACTACGTACTGAACAACATGGTCGGCGAGCACTGGCTGGACGCCGGCAAGCGCCAGGGGCTGACCTTCCCGGTGCCGCACGCCCCCAAGCCCCCGGACGGTCTCACCGGCCAGAAGGGCTACATCGTCAACGCGGCGCGGGCCGTGGTGCAGAAGCAGGAGCACCTCAGCGACGCGCAGTTCGACGCGGGCGGCTGGACCATCACGGTCAACATCGACAAGAAGAAGCAGAAGCAGCTGGAGCAGTCGGTCAACGCCAGGCTGACCAGCAAGCTCGACACGAAGGGCCGCAGCGTCGACAAGGACGTGCAGGCCGGCGCGGTCTCGGTGGATCCGAAGACCGGCGCGGTCGTCGCCCTGTACGGCGGCACCGGGCTGACCGAGCACTACTTCTCCAATGCCACCCGGCGCGACTACCAGCCCGCCTCCACCTTCAAGCCGATCATCCTCGCCGCGGCGCTCGACCAGGAGGCCCGGACGCAGGACGGGCAGCCGATCACCGCCAACACCCGGTACGACGGCAACAGCCGGCGCCCGGTCCAGGGCAGTGACATCGCCTTCGCGCCGCCCAACGAGGACAACGCGAACTATGGCCCGGTCACCGTCCAGACGGCGATGAACAAGTCCATCAACTCCGTCTTCGCGCAGATGGGCGTGGACGTCCACATGGACAAGGTGATGGAGACCGCGGGCAAGCTCGGCATGAACGTGGAGGGCCTGCCGGTCGTGCCTGCGCAGACCCTCGGCTCGATGGGCGCGAGCCCCATGGAGATGGCCGGGATCTACGCGACGCTCGACAACCACGGCAAGAAGGTCACGCCGTCGATCGTGAAGTCCGCCTCCCGGCAGGGCGTCCCGATCGCGCTGCCCGACCCGATCGGCGAGCAGGTGATCAGCCGCCAGGCCGCGGACTCGGTGACCTCGGTGCTGACCGGCGTGGTCGACGACGGCACGGCCCGAGTCTCGGTGCGCGACGCCCCGGGCCGCGGCGGCCAGCAGGTGGCCGGCAAGACGGGCACCTCGGACAACAACAAGTCGGCCTGGTTCACCGGCTACACCCCGAAGCTCGTCACCTCGGTCGGTCTCTTCGGTGAGGCCGCCGAGTCCCACAAGGGGGCCGACGGCAACCAGATCCAGAAGGGTGCGCAGGTCACCCTGAAGGGCGCCGCGGGCGGCGGCCGCGTCAACGGCGGTGGCTTCCCGGCCGAGATCTGGGCGGACTACACGTTCCAGGTGATGGGCGGGACCAGCACCTTCGACCTCGACACGAACATGGGTGCGGCCGTGGCGCCGCCGCCGCCGACCTCGACCTCGCCGAGCCCGAGCGGGCAGCCGTCGGAGTCGGCCAGCCCGTCGGGCGAGCCGTCCAGCGCGGCACCGTCCTCCGAGCCGCCGGCGGACAGTCCGCCCCCGTCGACGTCGTCCGACCCGACGCCCTCGGGCGACACGTCGAGCGGGCCGCCGACCGTCCCGGACCCGACGGACAGCGCCCAAGTCCCGCTGAAACCGGCGGACGGCAGGCAGAACAGCCGCTCGCAGGGCTGACGCGGCTCACCCGGCGGACACGGCGAAGGGTGCCACGGATACGCTCCGCGGCACCCTTACGGCCTCCCCCGCGGTAGGGAGTGGGCTCCCGACAGCGGGGGATGCCGTTAGCCGTGTGTCCGGCGTGCGCGGTCAGTCGCCGTTGACCTCCTTGGCGACCCGGTCGCCGAGGTCCTTGTCCACGTTGCGCCAGTACTGCAGCGCCCGTTCCAGGACCGGGCGGCTCACACCGTCCAGGAGATGGCCGGAAATGTTCGACACGAGCCGCTCGCGCGCCGCGTCGTCGAGCACCTTGCGGACCATGGTGCCCGCCTGGCCCCAGTCGTCGTCCTCGCGGTGCAGCTTGTACGCCTCGTGGACCATCTCGCCCGCCGTGGCCCAGCCCGCCGGGTCGCCGAAGCGCTCGGTGTCCGCGGCCGGTCCGCCGTACGAGTTCGGTGCGTAGACCGCTCCCGTGCGCGCCGGCTCGTACCGCATCGGGCCGTCCTTCGCGTACGAGTTCCGGCCGAAGCGGGGCCGGTTCGGGGGCAGCTGCGCGTAGTTCGGGCCGATCCGGTACCGGTGGGTGTCGGGGTACGAGAAGAGCCGGCCGAGCAGCATCTTGTCGGGCGACGGACCGATGCCGGGCACCAGGTTCGACGGCTCGAAGGACGCCTGCTCGATGTGGACGAAGAAGTCCTCGGGGTTCTCGTTCAGCGTCATCCGGCCGACCTCGATCAGCGGGTAGTCGCCGTGCGGCCACACCTTGGTCAGGTCGAACGGGTTGAACCGGTAGTCCGGTGCGTCGTCGAACGGCATCACCTGGACGTACAGCGTCCAGCTCGGGTGATCACCGCGCTTGATCGACTCGAACAGGTCGCGGCGGTGGACGTCGCCGTCGATACCGGCGATCTCGTCGGCATCGGCCTGGGTGTAGAAGTCGATGCCCTGGTCGGTCTTGAAGTGGTACTTGATCCAGAACCGCTCGCCACCCGCGTTCACCCACATATAGGCGTGCGAGCTGTAACCGTTCATGTTGCGGTACGTCTTCGGGATGCCCCGGTCGCCCATCAGCCACGTCACCATGTGCGCGGACTCGGGGGAGAGGGTCCAGAAGTCCCACTGCATGTCGTGGTCGCGCATCCCGCTCTCCGGGCGGCGCTTCTGCGAGCGGATGAAGTCCTGGAACTTCATCGGGTCCCGGACGAAGAAGATCGGCGTGTTGTTGCCGACCATGTCGTAGTTGCCCTGCTCGGTGTAGAACTTCAGCGCGAAGCCCCGTGGGTCGCGCCAGGTGTCGGGGGAGCCCTGTTCGCCGGCGACCGTGGAGAATCGGGCGAGCATGGCGGTCTGCTTGCCCGGTTGGAAGAGGTCCGCCTTGGTGAACTGACTGACGTCGTTGGTCACGACGAAGGTGCCGTAGGCCCCGGAGCCCTTGGCGTGCACCACCCGTTCGGGGACCCGTTCGCGGTTGAACTGGGCCATCTTCTCGATGAGGTAGTGGTCCTGGAGCAGGATCGGCCCGTCGGATCCGACAGTGAGCGAATGTTCGTCGCTCTCCACCGGGATACCGGCGTTGTTCGTGGTGTAAGGAGTGTTCTTGGTTTCCTCGGACACGAGCGTCCTCCCGTCGGTGCGGGGTGTCGGTCAAATCGTCCAGGCGGCGCCCGGTCACGACTGAAGTCAACTCCGACGACGGGAGGATGGCAACATGTGGAGATCGTCCCGACTTGTCCAAGTGTGGCGAGGTGCTGTTACTGGTTCCGGGCCGGCATCTCGAACCAGACGACCTTGCCGGTCGACAGCCGGGTCGCCCCCCACCGCCTGGCCAGCCGGTTCACCAGGAACAGTCCGCGGCCGCCCTCGTCCATGTCGCGCGCCCGGCGCTGCCGGGGCAGCTGCGGGGCGTCGTCACCGACCTCGCAGCGCAGGATGTCGGTCCGCAGCAGCCGCAGCGTGACCGGCCGCTCCGCGTACCGCACGGCATTGGTGACCACCTCGCTGACCAGCAGCTCCACCGAGTCCGAGAGCTCGTCCAGCCCCCACCGGCTGAGCGCCCTGCGGGCCAGCCGGCGGGCCCGTCCGGGGGCGGAGTCCTCCGGTTCCAGGAACCAGTACGCGACATCGCTCGGCGCGATCCCGTCGAAGCGGGCGGCGAGCAGCGCGATGTCGTCGTCCCGGTCGCCGGGGCCGAGCATGTCGAGCACGTCGTCGCAGAGCGCCTCCAGCGGCGGCGAGTGGTCCGGTCCGGTGAGCCGGGCGGTGGCGGCGAGCCGCTCGCGCAGCTGCTCGATCCCGGTCCAGACGTCCCGCAGCCGGGACTCCACCAGACCGTCGGTGTACAGCAGCAGCGTGGCGCCCGAGGGCGCGTCCAGTTCGACCGCCTCGAAGTCGACCCCGCCGACGCCGATCGGGGCACCGGGCGGCACCCGGAGCACCTCGGCGCGGCCGCCCAGGTGAAGCAGGACGGGCGGCGGGTGCCCGGCGTTGGCGACGGTGATCCGGTGCGCGACCGGGTCGTAGACCGCGTACAGGCAGGTCGCCATGCGGTCGCTGCCGAGCCGCTGCGCCTGCTCGTCGAGGTGGTGGAGGACCTCCTGCGGCGGCAGGTCGAGCCCGGCGAGGGTCTGCGCGGTGGTACGCAGCTGCCCCATGATCGCCGCGGAGGTCATGGAGTGGCCCATGACGTCGCCGACGACCAGGGCGACCCGGCTGCCGGGCAGCGGAATCGCGTCGTACCAGTCGCCGCCGACCCGGGCGGTCTCGGCGGCCGGGAGGTAGCGGGAGGCGAGCCGGACACCGGTGGGCTGCGGCAGCGAGTCGGGCAGCATGGTGCGCTGCAGCTCGTCGGCGATGTAGGCCTCGCGCCCGTACAACACGGCCTTGTCGATGCCGAGCGCGGTATGCGTCGCCAGCTGGGCGGCGACCAGCAGATCGTTGGCCTCGAAGGGAGGCCGCTCGGTCCCGCGTAGGAAGACGGCAGCACCGATCACCCTCCGGCGGCCGCGCAGCGGGGCGAGGATCGCCCGGTGGCCGGAGGGTACGGTGCGCCCGGCGCCGAGCAGCTCGGGCAGGGCGACGCGGGCCGTCGCGGAGTCACCGAAGACGGGCCGTACGCCGCGCAGCACCTCGGCCAGCGCGCCGCCCGCCCGGACCTCGCAGAGCTCGGCCGCGGGCATCAGATCGGCGTGCGGGTCGAGGGCGGGCAGCCGCAGCCGCTCGCCCTCCGCGGAGGGTGAGGCATCGGATTCGTCGTCGCTTAAACGCAGCCGGTCGGACCGGCGCAGCCGCAGCACGAACGGGGTGGCGGGACGCTCGTCACCGACCGGGAGCGGGTCGCGGAGGTAGACGAGTATGGCGTCGGAGAACGTCGGCACGCTGGCTCGGCACAGCCCCAGGACGATCTCGTCCAGGTCTATGCCGCGGGCGATCCGGCGGGTCGCGGCGCCCACGAAGCGCAGCCGGTCGCCCTCGCGGCGGGACACCGCCTGCGGGTCCGGTCCGGCCGCGGCGGCGCTCGGCACGGTCGCCGGGTTCGGTGCGCCGGCGGGGCCGGGAACCGTCGTGGGATTCGAGCCGGAGCCGGGCGCCGGGGCCGGCCCCGGGATCGCTGCGGCAGCAGGCGCGGCATCCTGCTGCCGCGGCCGGGCGCGTTCCTGCGACCGGGCGGCGAGAGGCTGCCGGCCTTCGTGGGAGGTGGGGTGCTCCGTCACGCGTGGGGTTCCGTCCGTCCGGGCCGGTTGTATGAGGCAATCACCTTGTGGGGCGCCACTGTGCCCTGGCAGGAGCGGCGATGACAACGGCTGTCATCGCGTGCCCCGCTCGGCGAGGCCGAAACCGTATGCCTGCGAGGTGTGCAGGTGACAACGTTTCTGGCGCGTGGGCGGCGGACAGCGTGCACGTCTCCACCCCCTCGTCGTGGTCCATGCGGTTCTTGCTGCTCATGCAACCGATGCGGCTCATGAAGGTCGTGCAACTCGTGCGATGACTTGCGGTCAGGTCCTGCGCCGCGCCCGCCGGTTGAAGCGGAGCAGCCCTCCGGAGGACGATCCTACGTTTGCCCCCCTGGGGTGCATCAAGGGTCTCACGACGGCATATGCGAGGGCGTACGGTCCCAGTCATCCGGCAGCACGGGTACCCGCCACCGCGGATCGGGCCGCCAGTTCTCCCAGCCGTCCCGGAACGGCGCCCCCCACGCGTCGATCACGCGGACGGCCGCACGGCCCGCCTCCCGTACCCGCCGCGCGGTGTCCCGGTTCATCAGCCCGACCCGCTGCGCCTGCGCGAACTCGTCCTCGTCCAGCCAGCGCCAGCTGCGGTCGGGGTTGACGGCGATGTCCAGGAAGTGATCCTCGGAGTCGATGCCGCCCGCCCAGCGGGTGCGCGGTTCCTCCAGGTTCACGTACCAGTTGCGAAAGCTCCAGCCGCGGTCCCAGAACAGCCAGACCGACCAGGGTTCGCCGGGCCGGGCGAGCTTGAGCACGCCCGTGCCGAACCAGATCGAACGGGCGGTGGTACGGGGCGCGGTGTACCGGGTGACGAGCGGCTCGGCGTGCACACTGGTGCCGTCGGCGAGGACCGGCTTCACACATTCGGTGCCGGGTGCCATCCACACGGCGAGCAACTCGGCGGTTTCCTGGACCACGGTGACGGGCCGGCAGATGTGGACCGGGCGGTGGGCGCGGCCCGGCGACAACGGACCGTTGCCGCGGTAGCGCCACAGAATCTGATCACCCGGCGCCCAGTACGTGGTCTCCTGGGGCTCGACCTCTCCGGGTTCGCTGTCTCCGGTACCTGCCATGGAGCGATCTTAGAGTGCCCGGCAGTAGGCTTCGCGGCGTCGCGGGGCCGGCGCACGCACCTCGCGGCGTTGTCGTCAATCACCAACGCTCCGCGTTGGCTCAATCCTCCGCCTTGCGACGCACGCACCCCAGCCCCGCTCCTTCACCCGCGCTGCCTACCGCCGGGCACTCTTAGGGATGCGCCCGCCCGGCCGCCGCGATCCACGTCACGGGCGGGTCATACGCAACACGTCGAGTGCCTCGTCGAGCTGTTCCACCGTGAGATCGCCGCGCTCCACGTACCCCGAGTCCAGCACCACTTCGCGGATCGTCCGCCGCTCGGCGAGCGCCTTCTTGGCGACCTTCGCCGCCTCCTCGTAGCCGATGTACTTGTTCAGCGGTGTGACGACGGACGGCGAGGACTCCGCGTACTCCCTGGCCCGCTCCACGTTGGCGGTGATGCCGTCGACGGTGCGGTCCGCCAGCAGCCGGGAGACGTTGGACAGCAGCCGGACGGACTCCAGCAGATTCTTCGCGATGACCGGAAGCATGACATTGAGTTCGAAATTGCCCGCAGCGCCCGCGACGGCGACCGTCGCGTCGTTCCCCATCACCTGGGCCGCCACCATCAGCACGGCCTCAGGAATGACCGGATTCACTTTCCCCGGCATGATCGACGAGCCCGGCTGGAGGTCGGGAAGGCTGATCTCGGCCAATCCGGTGCGCGGCCCGGAGGCCATCCAGCGCAGATCGTTGGAGATCTTGGTGAGCGAGACGGCGATCGTACGGAGCTGGCCGGACGTCTCGACGAGCCCGTCCCTTGCGCCCTGCGCCTCGAAGTGGTCACGGGCCTCGGTGAACGGCAGTCCGGTGACGCGGGCGACCTCGGCGATCACGGCGGCGGAGAAGCCGGGTGGGGTGTTGATGCCGGTGCCGACGGCCGTGCCGCCCAGCGGCAGCTCGGCGAGGCGCGGCAGTGATGCGTACAGCCGCTCGATGCCGTACCGGATCTGCGCCGCGTAGCCGCCGAACTCCTGGCCCAGCGTCACCGGCGTGGCGTCCATCAGGTGGGTACGTCCCGACTTCACGACCGCCGCGAACTCGACGGACTTGCGCTCCAGGGCGGCCGCCAGATGATCCAGTGCCGGGATCAGCTCGCCGGTGACGGCTGCGGTCGCGGCGATGTGGATGGAGGACGGGAAGACGTCGTTGGACGACTGCGAGGCGTTGACGTGGTCGTTGGGGTGGACGTCGCGGCCGAGGCGTTCGCCGGCGAGGGTGGCCACGACCTCATTGGTGTTCATGTTGGAGGACGTGCCGGACCCGGTCTGGAAGACATCGATGGGGAAGTGCGCGTCCCAGCGGCCCTCGGCGACCTCGGCGGCCGCGTCCTGGATCGCGGCGGCGATGTCCGGGTCGAGCACCTTCAGCTCGGCGTTGACCTTCGCCGCGGCCGCCTTGATCCGGGCCAGGGCCTCGATATGGGCCCGCTCCAGGCGCTGGCCGGAGATCGGGAAGTTCTGCACGGCGCGCTGCGTCTGAGCCCGCCACCGGGCATCCGCGGGGACCTTCACCTCGCCCATCGAGTCGTGCTCGATGCGGTAGTTCTCTCCGGCTGTGCCGCTGTTCGCCGGGACCTGTGCGTCGTCCATGGGGTTCAACCTCCTGAAAAAGCTGAGCACTTGTCTTGTTCTATCTATTCCCAAGTCGCCTACCGACCAGTAAATACCGGGGGTAACCACAACCAGGGGAGGCGCAATGAGGCGCACCAGGCACAGACTTCGCCGTACGGTCGCGGCCGCCGCGGCCATGGCGGCGGCGTTCGGCGGCATGACCGCTGCCGCCGGACAGGCAGGCGCGGCAGACCGGTCCGGTACCACCACTACCGCATCGACCCCCCTCCCGCCCGAGCTGGAGGCCATCCGCGCCGCCGAAGCCACCCAGCTGTACGGGAGCCCGGCCGAGCGCCCGCTCGCCGACCGCAAGACCGGGCTGATCTCGCTCGGCGACAGCGAGATTTCGGGCGAGGGCGTCGGGACGTACGAGGCGGGGACGAACGGTCCCGACAACTGGTGCCACCGCTCGCCCGACTCCGCGATCCACCAGACCGGGATCCCGGCCGACGTCACGTACAACGTCTCCTGCTCCGGCGCGTACACCGGCAACATCGTCATCGGCGGCTCGAAGCAGTACGCCGACGAGCTCGTGCAGAGCGACAACCTCGCCATCAAGGCGCGCAACACCCGTATCAAGATGATCGTGCTCGTGGCCGGCGCCAATGACGACCTCCAGTTCGGCCCGGTCATGACGGACTGCGTCCAGCGCTGGGTGCTCTCCCAGGGCACCTGCCAGCCGAAGTACGAGGGCGGCTGGCAGGCCCGTGTCGACGGACTTGTCCCCAAGGTCGAGAAGACCGTCCGCGACCTGAAGACCGTCATGTCCGACGCCGGCTACACGAGCAGCGACTACAAGCTCGTGGTCATGGGCTATCCGAGCCCGATCGGCCCGGACTTCTACGACAACCCGAACTTCCCCGGCAAGCTTCCCGGCGGCTGCGCCGGATACGACTCCGACGCCGCCTGGGGCCGGAACGTCGCCGTCCCCGCCTTCGAGCGCGGGATGCGGCAGGCCGCCGCCGACACCGGCGCCGTCTACCTCGACAACTCCCGTCTCTTCCACGGCCACGAGGTCTGCAGCGAGTCCACCTGGGCCCGCGGTCTCTACATCGACCTCTCGCAGCTTCCGTGGGACTCCAACTCCGTCCGGCAGTCCTTCCACCCCAACGCGCGTGGGCACGCGGCCTTCGCGTCGTGCCTGACCCAGATCTACAACTCCGGTCTGCGCGAGGCGAGCTGCGCCGACCCGGCCAGCACCGGAAAGCCGGTCCTGGAGCCGGCCGCCTGGGACTCACTCTTCAAGCCCCTCAAGAACGAGGCCACCGGCACTTGCGTGGACGTCCCCGCCTCGGTGACCCGTAACAACACCCCGATCGGCGGCTGGGACTGCCACGGCGGCCGCAACCAGGGCTGGTGGTACGACACCGCCGACAAGAGCATCCACGCGGAGCTGAGCCACGACCGGTGCCTCGATGTGCCGGGCGCCGACTACCGGGCGGGCGCCACGGTCATCCTGTGGAACTGCTCGGGCGCGGCCAACCAACAGTTCGTCAGGCAGTCGGGCACCGTGCGCCCGGCGGCGTCGACCGGCCTGTGTCTGACGCTGGCGGCGGCCAAGGACCCGCTGAAGCTGCAGGCGTGCGACGGGACGGCGAAGCAGCGCTTCGCGTAACGCCCGACGGGGCAGGGCAGCCGCCGGATGCGGTCGCCCTGCCCCGTTGTGCTCACCGGCTCGCGGTCTCGCTCACGAATGCTCCCAGTACGGCGGCCAGATACCCCGGACCGTCCGCCTGGTCCCGCTCCGTCCCGATCCGCCCAAGGACGCGCCACGGCGCTCCCCGGCCATCACGTCCGACCTCCAGCGCACCATTCTGCCGGCGGTGGTCGGCGGCGAGACGGACGCGTCGATCGCCCGCAGGCTCGGCATGAGCCGCCGCAGCGTCGCCGAGCACATGCGGACGGTCTCGGAACAACTGGGCAGCAACAGCCGCGCCCAGCTGGGCCATCCGCTCGCCACGTCAGGACTGCTCGACAGCTGAACGACGGGGCGCGGACGCACGGCGGCCGGGCGCCGGATCCGTCACGGACGGACCGCGAGGGCGCCCCGGCCGAAACCGTGACGCCCCCGAAGCGGGCCGAGTCCTTCCGGTCAGGCGAGACCGGGACCGCGCACCGGAATGCTGGTGAACGTCGGCGCCGGAGCGGGCTCGGTGAAGAAGTCGTTGCCCTTGTCGTCGACGACGACGAACGCCGGGAAGTCCTCGACCTCGATCTTCCAGACCGCCTCCATGCCGAGCTCCTCGTACTCGACGACCTCGACCTTCTTGATGCAGTCCTGGGCGAGGCGCGCCGCCGGGCCGCCGATCGAGCCGAGGTAGAAACCGCCGTGCGCCTCGCACGCGTCGGTGACCTGCTTGGACCGGTTGCCCTTGGCGAGCATCACCTTGGAGCCGCCCGCCGCCTGGAACTGCGCGACATAGCTGTCCATGCGCCCGGCCGTCGTCGGGCCGAAGGAACCCGAGGCGTACCCCTCGGGCGTCTTCGCCGGACCCGCGTAGTACACCGGGTGGTCCTTCAGGTACTGCGGCATCTCCTCGCCCCCGTCCAGCCGCTCCTTGATCTTGGCGTGCGCGATGTCGCGCGCCACGACCAGCGGGCCGGTCAGCGAAAGGCGGGTCTTGACCGGGTACTTGGTCAGCTCGGCGAGGATGTCGTCCATCGGCCGGTTCAGGTCGATCCTGACGACGTCACCCGACTCGTCCAGGTGCTCGTCCGTGGTGTCCGGCAGGAAGCGCGCCGGGTCCTTCTCCAGCTGCTCCAGGAACACACCCTCGGCGGTGATCTTCGCGGTGGCCTGACGGTCAGCGGAGCAGGACACGGCGATCGCCACGGGCAGCGAGGCACCGTGCCGGGGCAGCCGCACCACGCGCACGTCGTGGCAGAAGTACTTGCCGCCGAACTGCGCGCCGATCCCGATCTTCTGCGTCAGCTCGAAGACCTTCTCCTCCAGCTCCTTGTCCCGGAAGCCGTGACCCGTGGGCGAGCCCTCGGCGGGCAGCTCGTCCAGGTAGTGGGCGGAGGCGTACTTCGCGGTCTTGAGCGCGAACTCGGCCGACGTGCCGCCGACAACGATCGCCAGGTGGTACGGCGGGCAGGCCGCGGTTCCCAGCGAACGGATCTTCTCCTCCAGGAACTTCATCATGGAGGCCTCGTTCAGGACGGCCTTCGTCTCCTGGAAGAGGAACGACTTGTTGGCCGAGCCGCCGCCCTTCGCCATGAAGAGGAACTTGTAGGCGCCGCCGTCGGTGGCGTACAGCTCGATCTGGGCCGGGAGGTTCGAGCCGGTGTTCTTCTCCTCCCACATGGTGAGCGGAGCCATCTGCGAGTAGCGCAGGTTGAGCTTGGTGTACGCGTCGAAGATGCCGCGCGAGAGCGCCTCTTCGTCACCACCCGACGTCAGCACGTTCTGCCCGCGCTTGCCCATGACGATCGCGGTGCCGGTGTCCTGGCACATGGGGAGGACGCCCGCGGCGGCGATGTTGGCGTTCTTCAGCAGGTCGAGCGCCACGAACTTGTCGTTGGACGACGCCTCGGGGTCGTCGACGATCCGTCGCAGCTGTGCCAGGTGAGCGGGGCGCAGGTAGTGCGAGATGTCGTGCATCGCCTCGGCGGCCAGCGTGCGCAGCGCCTCCGGCTCGACCTTGAGGAACGTACGGCCGTCGGCCTCGAAGGTCGAGACGCCGTCGGCGGTCACCAGCCGGTACGGCGTGGTGTCCTCTCCCAGAGGGAGCAGATCGGAGTACGCAAACTCTGGCATTACGGCCATTCCTCACTCGGCGACAGCGGCTGGCCTCCCTTGGACAGCGCACCCACCAGGGTAGAACGCCGCAAGGGTGCCGAAGCTGTGAGGTAAGGCTCAGTCGAACGCGCGCCGCCGCCCGCGGTGCGGCGGGCGCGACTCCCCGATCCGCCCGCCATGTGTCCCGGGGTCGCCCTTTCGGACCTGCCGGGCCTGCGGGGTCCAGCGCGTACATCTGTGGCGTCGTCACGTGGCGGCGGGCCGTTCCCTGATCCGGCCCGATCGGACGGAGAGGCTGCAGGGCGTGTTCCGGAAGTCCCGCCTGCCAGGCGGCGTCTGGCGCGCACGCTCGCTGCGATGTCGGGCTCGCCCCGATGCGCCGCCCAGTATCGGGGCGACCCTCCGCCTCGCGATCGCACGCACCGGGCGCCGCATCGCCCGCCCTGCGGGCGGACGATGCTCCTTTCGAAACACGCCCTGGTCGCGATCTATCGCGTTTGGGTACGCTTGGCCGGTGGACCTCGAAAAGCACCCCCAGCAGCCCGCCGCCCCGGCGCAAACCGCGCCCGCGGGTATCCGTGCCTCCGACGCGGACCGCGACCGGATCGCGGACATCCTGCGCGATGCCATGGCCGAGGGCCGGCTGACCGCCGAGGAGCATGCCGAGCGGGTCGACGCGGTCTACCGGGCCAAGACCGTCGGTGAACTCGAACCGCTGGTACGGGATCTGCCGACATCCGGCGGGAGTGCCGTGCCGTCGTCCGCCGCTCCGTACGCGTACGGCCCCCAGGCCCCCACCGGCCCGGCCGACAACATGGTGGCGATCTTCAGCAGCTCCACCCGCAAGGGCCGTTGGCGCGTCGGCGGCCGCACGAACGCGTTCGCGCTCTTCGGCAGCGTGGAGATCGATCTGACCGAGGCGCTTTTCGGTCAGAGACTCACCGTCATCAACGCGACGTCCATCTTCGGAAGTGTCGAGATCAAGGTCCCGGAGAACATCTCGCTGCGCGGCAGTGGGACGGGCGTCTTCGGTAATTTCGAAGTGGTCACACTGGAATCCGCGGACCCTGAAGCACCCGTGGTCATCGTCAACGGCTATTCGGTCTTCGGAAGCGTCGAGGCGAAGCCGAAGCGCGGGAAGCTGATTGCGGATCTTCACAACAGGCTGCGCAAACACCTCGGCCACTGAACCACGGCAAGCCGCGCCGGTCCGCACCGTGTCCAATCAGGCCAATTTTCCGATCGACCACGATTTCGCCGCCCGGAACTCGGTGCCACTCAGTGCATAGGCGCACGCACAGCGGGTAGGGACTGCTGCATCGTCTCTCGCTCGCGAAGCCGTCGTCAGGAGTAGACCGTGCTGCAACTGCCGCATCAGCCCCTGCAGGTCGCCGCCGTCCCCGCCCAGCGCACCCCTGCTCGGGAGGGCGAGGCCGACCCCTGGCACTCGGAGGCGGTGTGCCGCCGGGACGAAGCCGGGCTGTTCTTCGCCCCGTCGAAGGAGCCGACTGCTGCCCGACTGTCACGAGAGGAGTCCGCGAAGCGGGTCTGTGCGCGCTGTCCGGTGATGATCGAGTGCCGGGAACACGCCTTGGTGCAGCCCGAACCGTACGGAGTGTGGGGCGGCCTCACCGCCGCCGAACGCCGTGTGGTGCTCGCCCGCCGCAGGCGGCGCGAGATGGAGCTCAAGGCCGCTGCCTCGGCCGGCCACATCGCCGCAGCCGGCTGACCGGAGCGGACCGAAGGGGGCCTCGCGGGACGCGACGAGCGGCTCCACGGGACGGGGTGGCTCGGCTCCCCGGACGGCGCCGAGCCACCCCCGCCCGCCGTCGACACGGAGAGGCGCCCCCACCGCACATGGGGGCGCCTCTTCACGTTCTCCGGCCGGGCGCACATCGCCGGTCACGGCACTGGCGCGGTCTACTTCGCGCGGTCGAAGTCGATCGCGCTGTAGGCGCGCAGCTTCGACAGCCGGTGGGTCGAGTCGATCTTCCGGATCGTGCCGGACTTGGACCGCATCACGATCGACTCGGTGGTCGCCGTCTCGCTGCGGTACCGCACGCCGCGCATCAGCTCACCGTCCGTGATGCCGGTCGCGACGAAGAACACGTTGTCGCCGCTGACCAGGTCGTCCGTGGACAGCACCCGGTCCAGGTCGTGCCCGGCGTCCAGCGCGCGCTGCCGCTCGGCCTCGTCCTTCGGCCAGAGCTTGCCCTGGATGACACCGCCGAGGCACTTTATGGCGCACGCCGAGATGATGCCCTCGGGGGTGCCGCCGATGCCCATCAGCAGATCGACGCCGGTGCCCTCGCGGGCGGCCATGATCGAGCCGGCGACATCGCCGTCGGTGATGAACTTGATGCGGGCGCCGGTCTCCCGGATCTCCTTGACGATGCCCTCGTGGCGAGGGCGGTCCAGGACGACGACGGTGACGTCCTCGGGGGCGGAGTTCTTCGCCTTCGCGACCCGGCGGATGTTCACCGCGACGGGCGCATTGATGTCGACGAAGTCGGCGGCCTCGGGGCCGGTGACCAGCTTGTCCATGTAGAAGACCGCGGACGGGTCGAACATGGCACCGCGGTCGGCGGCGGCCAGCACGGCGATCGCGTTCGGCATGCCCTTGGCGTTCAGGGTCGTACCGTCGATCGGGTCCACGGCGATGTCGACCTCGGGGCCGGTGCCGTCACCGACCCGCTCGCCGTTGAACAGCATGGGGGCTTCGTCCTTCTCGCCCTCACCGATGACGACGACGCCGTTCATCGAGACGGTCGAGACGAGGGTGCGCATGGCCTTCACGGCGGCGCCGTCGGCGCCGATCTTGTCGCCGCGGCCGACCCAGCGCCCGGCGGCCATGGCGGCGGCCTCGGTGACCCGGACCAGCTCCAGGGCCAGGTTGCGGTCGGGGGCCTCCGGGGAGACCTCCAGCTGGGACGGCAGATGATGCTCGGACATCGGAGCGCACCTTTCTGTACGACGACGACCGGAAGAGGGTCCTCTGACTCTATCGCCAGGTCGACAAAATGAGCAGACCGGGTCACTTATGAGCGGCAGGATGGGGTGGGTGCCACGTCCTCCTGCCCCTCGGCCGGCCCCGCCGGGCTTGATGCGACCATGGACCCGTGGCAAGCAAGCGAGGCAAGCAGACGGCGCGGGACATGATCCTGTCGATGGCGGTGATCTCCGCCGTTGCGGGGATCGTTTACATTTTCGTCCCGCACGACGACAAGGCCAACCCGATCAAGGCGGTCGACTACCGCGTGGAGCTGGTGACGGCCAGGCGCGCGGCCCCGTACCCGGTGGCTGCTCCGGCCGGCCTGTCCAAGGACTGGAAGCCGACCTCGGTCAGCTACGACCGCGAGGCGGACAACGGCTGGCACCTGGGCTTCCTCGACCCGGACGGCAAGTACGTCGCGGTGGAGCAGTCGACGTCCCCGGCGAAGAAGTACGTGTCCGAGGTCAGTCAGGACGCGCGGAACACCGGGCGCACGCAGCAGGTCGCCGGTGAGACGTGGCAGCGCTGGGAGGGCCCGAAGTACGACGCCCTGGTGCGCCACGACAAGGACGCGACCACGGTCGTCACCGGTTCGGCGTCGACGGAGCGGCTGGCGGAGATGGCCGCCGCGCTCAGGACGTCCTGAGCCGCGAGCCGGCCGGGCCCGCACGCGGCCGTACGGAGAGGGGCCCCGGAGCACGTGCTCCGGGGGCCCGCACCGGAAGGGCCGGCATGGGCAATCCGGCGTGTGGTACTCCGGGGTGGGGTGACCCGGCAGACGCGGGGAACACGCCT